>CAYYOP010000043.1:0-7273 GCA_964473435.1 uncultured Muribaculaceae bacterium
ATTAATGTATAAATATATTAGTAAGTTGGTATTCATTTATATATATTTCAAATAATTCATTATATGAATAAATATATCACCTAAAATCATTTTAAAGTAATTGTCGGCAAAAGTTAATACAAATGCCGACAATTACTTTAAAAATATAATGTTTTTTAATTCAACTTTTTTTACTAGTAAAAGCTCATCTAGTTTCTAATTCTTTTTTATTTATTAGAACAATAAATACACAAGTAAGAAAGAAGCTATAATACCACATAAATCTGAAAACAACCCTACTGATAAAGCATATCTATTTTTAGTAACTCCTATACTTCCATAGTATAAAGCTACTACATAAAAGGTTGTATCTGATGAACCTTGAATAACACTTGCTAATAATCCCATTATTGAATCTGGACCATAAACTTCAAATATGTTTGCCATTATAGCTAGTGTACTAGTTCCAGATATACTTCTTAAAAATGCCATTGGTAAAATATCAGATGATAAATTCATTTTTGATAAATGCGGTTGTAAGAACAAAAACATATCACTTATAACATTACTTTTAATTAAAATATTTATTGCGAAAATCATAGCAACAATATTCGGAATTATTTTAAAAGTAGTTATTAATCCCTCTTTAGCGCCAACTAAGAACTCATCATATATATTTACTTTCTTTTTAAAACCATAAAATATTATATATAATACCAAAAGAGGCAATAGAATAAAACTAAGTGTTGTCATTTTTTCTCCTTATAAAATAATCTAAAGTTAATCCGCCAATACCAGATGCAATCGTGGCCATTATACAAGCTGGAATTACTATAGTAGGATTAAGACTACCATACATTAATCTTAATGATATTATCGTTGTTGGTATTATTGTTACTCCACTGGTATTAAGAACTAAAAATGTAATCATAGAACTTGTTGCTCTTTTTTTGTCTGGATTTAGTTCTTGAAGTTTAGCCATTGCTTTTAATCCAAAAGGAGTTGCTGCCGAACCTAAACCAGCCATATTTACTGCTACATTACTTGCAATATAACCAATAGAGTCGTGACCTTTAGGAACTCTAGGAAATAACTTTGATAAGATTGGAGTCATTAATTCTGCTATTTTTTTAATTAGTCCACTTACTTCTGCTATTCTCATTAATCCCATCCATATGACTAACAAAGGTGTCATATCTTTTATTAGATTGAAAGCAACATTTCCACTTTCAATAATTTCATTATTAATCGCCATTATATTTCCAGTAAAAAGTCCATATATAATACCTATCAAAATAAAAGAACCCCAAATTATATTAACCATTTAAACCAAACTTTCTTTTTAACTTTTCCCAAAACGTTAAACTAGGTTCTTTTTCTTCATCTTGTTTTAAATATATTTTTTCTCTAGAATAGATTTTACCATTTAAACTTACTTCAACTTCTCCTATAATATTAGTAACATTTTTGTCATAATAATTAATTTTTGTTTCTATTTTTTGATATTCATTTTTATTTAATGTCATATAAATATCTTCTTTGAGATAAGTTTTTTGATATTTTGTTTTTATTCTTCCTTTTTTTAATAATTTATAACTTTTATAATCTGTAAAGTATTTATTATATAAATCTTGATGATCTTTAAAGTCATTTCCATCTTTAAAGGTAACTACTGTCAAGTTAATATTATCTTTTGATGCATTGGTAACTAAAGTTCTTCTAGCTAGTTCAGTAAAACCAGTTTTTCCTCCAGTACAAAATTCATACTCATTTAATAAACGATTTTTATTATGCCAAAGATAAGTTTTATAATTCGTTTTAACTATATATTTTTTAGTAGAACTTATTTTTTGATATACTTCATTATGAATTGCATACCCAGATAGTATTCCCATATCATAAACACTAGATTTATTTCCTTCTTTGTTATTTTCTTCTAACCCATGATTATTTAAAAAAGTGGTGTTTTTCATATTTAATGATTTTGCTGTTTGATTCATTAGAGATGCGAAACCTTCCATAGATCCTCCTACTTCGTAGGCAAGCGCTATAGCAGCATCATTACCACTTCTTAACATTAATCCATATAAAAGTGCTTCTATAGATATTCTTTCTCCTATTTCTACATAAATACCACTACCATAACTTTTTAAAACTTCTTCACCTATAGTAACTTCTTTTTTTATGTCTGTATTATTTAAAACAACCATTGCAGTCATTATTTTTGTTGTAGAAGCAATTAAATAAGGTGTATGTATATTAGTTCCTTCTAAAACTCTGTTGTTGTCAGTATCCATAACAATATAAGCAGATGCTGATATAGCACACACTTTAATAGGAAATAATAACAAAATAAATATAATTATCTTTTTCATAACATCACAATAAATCGTATGTTTTATTAAATAATAAATACCATTTAGATATTACTGGTATTTTTTTATTTTATTATCTTATTGTTTTATAATTTACTTTTTTTATTTTAATTTTGTCATTGATATAAGTATTTATTTAAGTTTAAATTATATAATATTATGCTTTCATTATTAATCTTTATTTCTGTATCTTGATTATTGTAACTAATATTTTTTATATTATCTTTAATTAGTAAATCAATTATTAATTCATAATTAGGCAATTCATTAATTCTAGTTTGTAGTGGACTCTCTTTAGTCAAATCTTTGAAAAACAACATTTTTTTATCAGTTATCACTAAATTTACTAGCATTCTTTTTCTGGCATAATCAACTTTGCTAGTTGATGGAGAAAAGAAAATATATAGTTGCGAATTAGAAAAACAAGAATTTACTTATATAAGTAATAAACAATTAGCATCATTAAAAAGCAAAATTAATAGTAATTTTGAAACTGTTAAAGATATATATATTAATGTAATTAAAACAAAAAATAATGATCATAATAAAATTTTAATATATAATCAATGGAAACAATTAATATCAACATATTTACAAGGTTCTTTTTATAATATAGAAAAAGAACTAGGATATCAAAAGGAAACTATAAAACAGAAAAAATGATAAACATAAAATAAAACAGTTCTAAATTTGAACTGTTTTATTTTAACTTATTCTAAATAAAGCTTTTAAGAATTCTAATACTAGTTCATAATTACAAAAACATAGAAATAAACTAGTAATTAAGAAAGGACCAAATGGGAGCATCCCATCTTCATTTTTAATTGATACATACATTGCATATGGGAAAGCTAAAAAAGATGCTAGTATTACATAAAAAATACCTACTGGTACACCTAAGACCATCCCAGCAATGAAAGACAACTTAATATCTCCTCCACCTAAAGATTCTTTTTTAAAAATAAAATTACCAAACATCATTAGACCAAAGACAAACATAAATACAGTTAGTCCATAAAACAAACTAATTAAAGCAATATTAGCACCCTCATATATAAATTTAATTATAAAAATTAAAATTCCACTTACTAATAACGCTTCATCTAATATAATCATATATTTAGAGTCAGTTATAAATATTAATATTAATAAACTAGAAAGTACTAGAGAAATATAAAAGTTAAGATTTAATCCAAATAAATAATAACTTATAGTAAATAAAATAGCTGTTAAAATTTCCATTCCTGGATACATAAAAGATATATTTGATTTACATTTTTTACATTTACCTAATAAAAAGATATAAGAAACAACAGGAATATTTTCCCACCAAGATAATTTATGATCACATTTTAAACAATGACTACCCGGTTTTATAATTGACTTCTTTTCTGGTAATCTTAAACCAACTACATTATAAAAAGATCCAAATATAAGTCCGATAATAAATATAATATAAACCATAAGACCCCCTATTGTATTTTTGAATATAAATCAAACATTGGTAATACAACTGCCATTACTATTCCACCAACAACTACGGCTAGGAATATAATCATAACAGGTTCTATAAAACCTTTCATGCTATTTATAATTGATTTATGACTAGTTTGATAATAATTAGCAACTCTTGACATCATTTCTGCTAATTCTCCAGTTGATTCTCCAGTAACTATCATATAATACGCTACATCTGGTACTGCCCAGTGATTATTAAAGGATTGACTAATTTTATCACCCTTAGCAATATTTTCAATTGTCTCAGTCATTATCTTTTTATATATTTCATTATTAGTGATATTAGTTAAAATATGAATACTTTCAGTTATAAAAACATTATTCTTTAATAAAGAAGAGAATGTTTTAGCAAAGATACTCATTTCCTTATATATAATAATATTACCTATCAAAGGAAGTCTCATTAATGTTTTTTGAACTAAATATTTAAATGCTTTTATTTTTTTATATAAAACAACTAATATTGAAATTATTAATGAAAGCGCGATTAACAAATAGATTATATTACTTGTTAAGTACGAGCTAAGACTTAATATTGTAATAGTAAATTTATTTAATTCAGCTCCTGCAGATACATATACATCTTGGAATTTTGGAATAACAAATAATAGAATAAAAACTACTACTCCTAAAGAAAATACCATAATTATAGCAGGATAACTCATCGCACTTACCATTTGTTTTCTAGTAGTTTCAAGGTCATCATAATAATTTGTCATATCATCTAAAGTTGCTTCTAATTCTCCAGTAGCTTCGGCTGCTTTAATCATGTTAATTAATAATTGTGGAAATACATTATTTTGTTTTTCTAGAGCTGACGAGAAAGATTCTCCCAATGTTAAATTATATATTATTGAGTCAAATATTCTTTTCTTTCCAGCATCTTTACTCATTTGTTTTCCTAAAATTCTCATTGAATCAGTTAATGGAATACCAGACTTAATATAAGTTGATAATTGAGTTAACCAAAATATTAAATCTTTGTTATTAAATTTACCAGTATTAAAAGAAGTTGGTCCATATAAGAACTCTATCATTTTAGAAGTTTCTATTTTTAATACTTTATAATGTTCATTTTCTAAATACGTATATACCTCTACTTTAGAAAACGCTATAAAGGTATTAATTTCTTTTTTACCATCACTATTAATAGCAGTATAACGATAAGTTATAGGTTTTTCACTTCTACCTACAGAATCTTCTTGTAAAGAACTAATTAATTCTTCTCTAGTTTTTTCTTCTTTTTCTTTTTGTTTTCTTACATATGTTAAATTTGCATAAAAACTTTTTATTTTAGATTCTTTTGGAGGTGGTGGCGGTAATTCTTCTATTTCTACTTGATCATCTTCACCTAAATTAATCGCTTCATTAGGCGCGATATCTTCTAGATTAATTTTTTTATCTTCTTGTTTTATATAAGTATTAGAAATACTATCTCCTAATAATTTAAAAAATATTCTAAAAGGAGAAATTAAACCATATAATACATAATAGCACCCTAAAAAGAAGTACATTAAAGTTAAAAAAGGAAACTTTAAAATCGATATAAATAAATTAGATTTTTTTATTTCTATTTTATCTTCCACTAAAGTAACCTCTTTTCATTATTCTTAAAATAATTATAACATAAATAAAATTGATATTAAACAATTTTAGATTTTTTGCATATAATTAAGTAGGTGATTCTGATGGATGGTGTAAGTAATTTTTCTTTTGGCAGTGTTCTTTCAGGTATTTCTAAAACTTTAGGAGTTGCTAGAGAAGTTATTCCTCTATGGCAACAAACTAAACCTTTATTTAATAATGTCAGAACTGCTTATACATTAATTAAAGAAGTTAATTCAGTTAAGAGTACACCTTCAAATAACACTAAGAAAGTAATTCAAAATAAAACAAATAATATAAACAATGAAAAAACTATTATTAAATCAAATAATAGTCCTCAATTTTTTATATAAAATTCTACTAAATTAAGATATTCTCTCTTTCTTAAATCAAGTTCTTCTTCATCTTGAGATTCAAACCTTAAAGTTATATATGAACTCGTATTACTTCCTCTTATTAAAGAGAATCCATCTTCATAATTAATTCTAACTCCATCTATTGTTAAAACATTAGAATACTTACTTAAAGCATATTCTTTAACTTTTTCAACTATATCCCATTTACGTTCATCTTCCACCGGAACTTTAATTTCTGGTGTACTATAATACTTTTCAAAGTGTTCATATAATTGAGAACATTTTTTATTTGTCTGAGTTAAAATATTTAATAATCTAATACTAGCATATATCCCATCGTCATATCCTTCAAAATCATCTCTAAAGAAAACATGACCAGAATATTCACCACCTAATAAACAATCTTCTTTTACCATTTCATTTTCAATAAAAGCTGAACCATTTTTAACCATAATAGGTATTCCACCTATTTTTTTTATTTCTTTTTCTAAACCAGAAGAACATTTTACATCGATTATCACTTTTTTATTATCAACTTTAGGTATTATACTTGTCGCATATATCGCTATAAGAGTGTCAGTAGGGACCATTAAACCATTATTATCAACAATACCTACTCTATCCCCATCTCCGTCAAATGCAAGTCCTATGTCTGCTTTAAGACTTAATACTTTATTACTTAATTCTACTAAATTATCTGGATCATTAGGATCAGGATTATGAACTGGAAAACTTCCATCACTTACACTATTCAAATAAGTTACATCAGTAAATAATCTATCAAATATATCTTTAATAAATAAAGATGGTGTTCCATTTCCAGTATCAATAACTACTTTTAAAGATTTATTAACATCTGCTTTAGACACAATCATATCAACATATTCTTTTTGAACATTATTTGGAGTTAACTTTCCTTTTCCTATATTAAACTTAGGATTTCTAATTAAATTATAAAAGACATTTAATTCATCTTGTTCTAAATGAGAACAACCCTCTCCAAAAATTTTAAAGCCATTATGTTCAGAAGGGTTATGACTTGCTGTAACCATAATGCCATAGGGAATATTTAATTTATGAGCAGAAAAATTAAATAGTGGTGTAGTACATATACCTATATCTACTACATTTATTCCTGTACTTAATAATCCTTTTATAAGGTTTTGATGTAATTTCTTACCACTTAATCTATTATCATGACCTACAATACAAGTATTAATATTTTTAGATAAAGAATAAGTTCCAAAGGCTTTACCTACTACAATAGCAAGTTCTTCGTTTATTTGAGTAGGATAAACTCCTCTGATGTCATTTTCTCTTAATACATTATAATCCACACTAATACCCTCTTTCTATTATATTATATCAATAAAAAATAAAGAAAGAGACATTAATATAATTAATATCTCTCTCTTTACATAAAAATTTTTACCATTCGGT
>CAYYOP010000044.1:0-7202 GCA_964473435.1 uncultured Muribaculaceae bacterium
GAACTAATTTAGGTTTAGAAGTAGTTGAAGAAGTACGTAAGTTTTTTAAAGATAAAGTATTCAATACTATAATACCAAGATTAATTAGATTAGTTGAAGCTCCATCTCATGGAGAACCAATTAATGAATATGATCCAACTTCTAGAGCAGCTGAAGCTTATCTTAACCTAGCTAAGGAGGTTATTGAAAGAAATGGAAACTAAAAGAAAGGCATTAGGAAAAGGATTAGAACAACTATTCAACAGTGAACCAATGGATTTTTCGTCTGTTGAAAAAGATATAATACAACATGCCAAAGAAACAGATATAATTTTAATACCTGTAGATGATATAAGAAGTAATCCTTATCAACCAAGAGAACACTTTGATGAAGTAGCTCTAGAAGAACTTGCTACCTCAATTAAAGAACATGGTGTAATAGAGCCTATTATTGTTAAAAAGAGTATTAAAGGCTATGAATTAGTAGCGGGAGAACGTCGTACTAAAGCATCTAAACTTGCTGGAATACCAACCGTACCTGCTATTGTAAAAGATTTTACTGATCAAGAAATGATGGATATCGCACTTTTAGAAAATATTCAAAGAGAAGATTTAACACCAGTAGAAATTGCAGATGCTTTTAAAAAATATATTGAAAAAACAGGGTTAACTCAAGAAGAAATAGCGAAAAAGTTTGGCAAAAGCAGAAGTTATGTAACTAATCTTTTAGGTTTATTATCATTACCAAAAAGTGTAAAAAATTTAGTTAATAATAAAAAAATATCTATGAGTCATGCTAGAGTTTTATCTAAATTAGAAGATCAAGAGCAAGTTTTGTCTTTATGTGACAAAATCATTGCGGAAGATATATCGGTTCGCCAACTAGAAAAAATTGCATCAAATGATAATGTAAGCAAGAAAAAACCAATTGTAAGAACTAATTATAAATCCGCAAAACAATCTATATTAGAAAACACTTTAAGAGATCTAATTGGTACTAAAGTATCTATTACTAATAATAAAGTAACAATTCCATATGATAGTGAAGCAGACTTGCTTAGAATTATGGAAATATTAAACATTAAAATAGAAGGTGAATAATTTGAAAGATAAATTATTAAAAATAATACTTTCTAAAAAAGTTTATGGACCAATCTTAATTATTATATTTGCAGTAATTATTTATAAATTAATAGTTTCTCTTTTAAATAAAGCAACTATTGGTGGTCGAAATGAATTAGATAAAAAACGTCGAACAACTATTATTAGTTTATTTAATAATATAATGAAATATTTAATATCAATTATTGCTATTTTAATAATTATGGATATCTATGGAGTTAATACCTCAGCATTAGTTGCTGGTCTAGGAGTAATGGGCTTACTTGTCGGGCTAGCTTTACAAGATGCATTAAAAGACATAATAGGTGGAATTAATATAATTATGGATAACTATTATGTTGTAGGAGATATAGTTAAATATAAAGACTTTACAGGGACTATAATATCTTTTGGTTTAAAAACAACTAAAATTAAATCATCTTTAGGAGATGTTTTAATAGTAACAAACAGAAATATAGATTCAATAATTAATTTAAGTCAAAAACAAACAATTATTCCTTTTGAAATAACGGTATTAACTGAAATTGATCATAATTTAGTTAAACAAACAATTGAAAAAATAATTTCTAATTTTTCAAAATATGATTATATAGATAAAAAAGAAAGTATTTATTTAGGAATCGAAAAAATTTCTGGATCAAGCACTACTTATTTATTTCAAATAAAATGTAAACAAGGAAAAGAAATAATCTTAAAAAGAGAAGTTTTAGAAAAAATAAAAGAAACATTTGAAAAAAACAATATAAAATTGGCAGGTTAATATGAAAAAAGAATATGAACTTAATGACACAGTAATCATGAAAAAACAACATGCTTGCGGAACAAATTTATGGCAAATAACTCGTATCGGAGTCGACATAAAAATTAAGTGTATAAATTGTAATAGAGAAATAATGATGGATAGATTAGAGTTTGAAAAAAAACTTAAAGGAAGAGAAAAATGAAAAAAATAAGAAGAGTCAGAGATAGAATAACTCTGCACCCTATAATGAGTTTTATTTTATTAATATTAGGAACTATAGTTTTAAGTGGTATATTAAACTTATTTAATGTCAGTACATCATATAATAAGGTTAATTCTAATGGAGGGTATGAAACTGTTTTAGTAGCTGTAGAATCTTTATTTAGTTTAAGTGGATTAAAATATATTTTTAGTAATACAGTATCTAACTTTGCTGCTTTTACTCCCTTATCTATGTTATTAATATCTTTAATTGGTGTTGGAATAATGGATAAAAGTGGTTTTTTAGATTCATTTTTTTATATATTAACAAAGAGAGTAAGTAAAAGAGTAGTAACTTTTTCACTAGCATTTTTATGTATATTATCTACTATTATAGGTGATTTAAACTTTATAACTTTGATACCTTTAGCTGCTTTATTATTTAAATATGGTAAAAGAAATCCAAAAGCAGGAATTATATGTGCTTTTGCATCAATTACGTGTGGTATTGGAATTAATATTTTTATAAGTTCTATTGATTCAACTATATTAGGTTATACGACTTTAGGTGCTGGAGTATTAACTAAAAGTTATTCTATAAGTACATATGCATATTTTTTAATTATGTTAGTATCATCTATATCATTGTCGTTAATAATTACTTCAATTACTGAAAAAATAATAGTACCTAAAGTAGGTCATTACACTTTCGAAGATGAAGAAGAAGATTATTTAACTAAAAGAGAAAAAAAAGGATTAATCATATCTGGTTTATGTGGTATAGGTTATATCTTAATATTTGTTTATAACATTCTTCCAGGTCTTCCTTTTAGTGGAAACTTATTAGATAACTCACAACATTTATATATTGATAAACTTTTTGGATATAACTCATTCTTTAATCAAGGCTTTGTGTTCGTAATTGTTTTCTTATTTATAATATTAGGACTAAGTTATGGAATTGTAACTAAAAGTATTAAAAATCATCGTGATATGTGTTCTCATCTAAGTCATTCACTTGATGGTGTAGGTAGAGTAATTGTTTTAATATTTATGGCTTCAATGTTCATCTTTATCTTTAAGAAAACAAATATAGGATTAGTAATTGTGGCTTCACTTTCAAATTTAATAAACAATTCTGGTTTTACAGGAATACCTTTAATTTTATTAACATTATTTATCAGTGCAGTAAGTACATTATTAATACCTAGTTCAACTAGCAAATGGGCCATATTAAGTGGTGTGACAGTTCCAGTATTTATGAACGCTGGAATGAGTCCAGAATTTGCCTCAGTTGTATTTAGAGCAGGAGAATGTATTACTTATGGAATAACTCCAATAATGGCATATTTTATTATATATATTGCATTTATGGAACTTTATAGCCAAGGAGAACATGATACAATATTAGGAAATATAAAATACATATTACCATACGCTGGATATACTGCACTATTATGGGTTATAATCTTATTAGCGTTTTATATAATTGGATTACCATTAGGAATTAGTAGTTTTCCAACTATATAGGTATTAAATGATAGTTAGAGGTTATATATTTACTTATACTTATATTTTATTAATACTATTAATAACCTTTTTTTTAAGTGAAAAATTAAAAGTTAAAAAAGTAATAACTAGAAAAATAGTTCATATTGGAGTAACATTTAGTTGGATAATAATGTATTTTTATTTTAAATATAGTATTCATATGATTATTCCTCCAATTACATTTATAGCATTGAATTATTTATCATACAAAAGAGATATCTTTAAAGGCATGGAAGATGGTAATTCGCTTGGTACAATATATTATCCTATTAGTATTTTAATAATGTCTGTTTTTACTTATTTTAATAATAATTTGATTGCAGCTTACGGTATAGGAGTATTTTGTATGGGGTTAGGAGATGGATTTGCACCACTAACTTCTGGATATTTAAAAAGTAAAAAAATTATTAATAATAAAACAATTACTGGATCATTAACTGTTTTAATTATATCTTCTTTAGTAGCATTTACATTTAGTTATTATTTTAATTTAAATTATAATTTATTTGAAATAATAATTATTGGAACTAGTGCATCTTTAATAGAACTTATCGGTATTAAAGGTTTAGATAATTTATATTTACCGTTAGGAATATTTTTTATAGTATATTTATTAGGAGTGATTTAATGTATTTAAATATTTTGTTTCCATCAATAATGGCTTTATATGCTCTTTATAAAAAGAAAATAACGTTTTTTGGAGTATTACTAGCTTGGATATTAGGAATAATAATTTATACTTGGGGTGGTTATATTTCATTTATAGCTTTAGCCTTAGTATTTATATTAACAATTACTTCTGATAAAATAAAGAAAACAAAAAAAGATAAGACTAGAGACTTAAAACAAATGATAAGTAATGTCTTAACGTCTGGACTTTGCATTGTTTTATTTGCTTTAACAAATAACAATGTCTTTTATGTAATGTACTTTTCAGTTATTGCTTCTAGTTTATCAGATACTTTAGCAAGTAGTATTGGTACTTTATCAAAGAAAAAACCATTTAATATATTTACTTTAAAAAGAATCGAAACTGGAGAATCAGGCGGTGTTTCATTACTAGGATTATTTGCCTCTCTATTAGGTGGAATAATAATAGGTATAATATATTTAATATCTGAAATAAATATAAGTAATTTTATTCTAATATCTTTAATGGGATTATTAGGATCTATCTTTGATAGTGTCTTAGGTACCATATTTGAAGCTAAATACGAGTGTATAGTGTGCAATAAAACTGTTGAGATGGATTTACACTGTAATAAGCAAACAAAGCTTATAAGGGGCTATAAAGGCATTGATAATAATATGGTCAATTTATTAAATAATGTTTTTATATTTATACTAAGTTATATATTATTATATTAATTCATACCAATCTAAAAGACACTTAAATAAGTGTCTTTTAATTTAACATATCTTCTATATTATCATCAATTTCTATTTCTTCTTCGTTTTCTTCTTCTATGTTAGTAGGAGGTTTAACGATGATGTTTTTACAAACCTTAACCGTTAAAGAATTAATATTACTTAATAAAGTTCCACTATTAACATTTTGAGATAATATTTCATTGTTAATACATATGTTGCTTTCGTTATATTCTTTGTAAATTGTTAAATTTCTTGAACTATTCCAATTTTCTAAAAACTCAATACTCTTAGAAACAAAATTAGGAACAGTTTCTTGTCTTTTACCAGAAGTAAATTTTTTACCTATTATTTCAACTTCGTATGGTTCATTTACAGAAAAACTAAAATTTTTAATTATTTCTGGTTTCTCTTTACCTAAAGTTATATTCATTGCTTTTACTATTTCTGCTAAGCTTTCTTCATAATACTGAAATGTATATACATTCATGCCATTTAAGAAAACTGTTAGATCATACCCTGTTAAAAAAGTTTTTTGAATATTTAAAGAATCGTTTTCTCCTAAGTTTCCTTTTATTAAAATAGATTTACCTACATTATAGAAATTCATCATTTCTTTTGTTGATAAATTTGTATCTAAGTTTCTACTAATAGCGTTTAATACTTTATAAAAATCATTAATATTTCTAATGCCTTTAGCTTTTTGGACTATAGCCTCTATTACTAATTGTTGGTTTTGAACTCTTTTAAAATCACCTAGTAAAAATGCTTTTCTAACTCTTGTTAAGGCTAGTGCTTTTTCTCCATCTAATACTTGAACACCTGGCGTTAGACAAACGTTTAAATAAATTCTGTTACTATCTTCTAAACAATATTCTTTAGGAATATCTGGCTTAGGAACATCAACAGTAATACCACCTAATGCATCAACAAGTGCAACTAAACCTTTAAAATTAATTTTCATATAATAATCTATTTCAATACCAGTTAAGTTTTTTATCGTATCAATCATACATTTTGCTCCATAAGCAGCGGCTGAGTTAATTTTATTACTTCGATTATTATTACAAGCAATAGGTACATAAGTATCTCTAGGAAAACTAAATACAGTTGTTGATAAAGTTTTAGGATTAAAAGTAATTAACATTAATGCATCGCCATTAAAAGCAGCATTCTGTGATAGGCCATCATGTTGAGAATCAACTCCCATAATTAATAATGTAAATGGTTCTGTTACTGGTTTATTAGTAGATTTCAATAAATCTTGATTTTTCATTTCTTTACTATAAGTTGCTATGATTTTAGTTTCTGTTTTAATGTTTTCGAATCGATCAATATTATTATAAATTAATGAGTAATTACTTGTAATAAATATTCCATCAACTTTATCATCATATAAATCATTTAATAAAGTTAAGTAATCATCATAATCGACTATTTTATAATCATGTTTATTTTTATTTAGATATTCCATAGGTAAAATATAACCTTCAGTATCATTTTTTTCAGAAATCATCCCGACAGTAACAACATCTTTTTTATCAACTAATGAAATTAAATTAGTAGTATAAAGAATTTTATCTTTACTAATATTATCAATGTAATTATAAGTTTTATTAATATAATGATAACCAAAGAAATTTATTGTACTGAAAATTATTGCTATAACACTAGTAAAAATAATAAAACCATGTTTTTTTAATATTAAAAAGATTAGATTACCTACAGTATATATAAAGAATAAAACTAAAAAGATAATTATAAAAAGATATCTAATAAATGTTTCTATTCCACTTAAAAGAAGTAAGCCTCTTATCATAAATAAAAAACTTATTAAATATAAAAAGAATATTGTAAAAAAGAAATAACGATATGGCTTATTAGTTCTTTTAATTTTTTTAATTAAATTTTTCATTTAACCCCTATTCTATTTTAAATTATACAATATTTTCATCAAATTTAAAAGAGTGTAAGTATATTATTTACTTACACTCTTTATTTTGTCAAAATAATCTGATTTCATAACTGCATCGTTTAAAGTCATTTTTCTTTTAACCATAGTATTTAAAGAATTAATCTGTTCATCATTCATTTTTTTGCCACTATAATATTGACCGTCTTTAACATAAGTATATCCATTATACCAACTTCCATCTGGGAAATATACGATTGGTTCAAAATCATTACTTAATATATCTCTACCTAAATAATAATTTGGATAATATTCTATACCTAACAA
>CAYYOP010000045.1:0-2418 GCA_964473435.1 uncultured Muribaculaceae bacterium
TATAGGTCAAGTAGGTAAAAGTTTTAGGAATGAAATAACTCCTGGTCAATTTATATTTAGAACAAGAGAATTTGAACAGATGGAATTACAATTTTTTTGTAAGCCAGGAACAGAGTTAGAATGGTTCAAATATTATAAAGACTTTTGTTTAAATTGGTTAACTGATTTAGGAATTAAAAAAGATAATTTAAGACTAAGAGATCATACTAAAGAAGAATTATCCTTTTATAGTAATGCTACGACTGATATAGAATATAAATATCCTTTTGGTTATGGGGAACTATGGGGAATAGCCTCAAGAACTGACTATGACTTAAATCAACATCAAAATGTGTCTGGCGAAAGCATGATGTATTTAGATCCGGAAACAAATGAAAAATATATCCCATATGTAGTTGAACCGTCTTTAGGTGTGGAAAGAACATTATTAATGTTTTTAGTTGATGCTTATACAGAAGAGGAATTAGAAAAGGATACAAGAGAAGTTTTAAAAATACATCCATATCTAGCACCATATAAAGTAGGGATACTTCCACTAGTAAAAAAATATCATAGTGAAAAAGCAAATGATATATTTAATGAACTATCTAAACATTTTATGTGTTCATATGATGAATCAGGTTCAATTGGAAAAAGATATCGTAGGAATGATGCGGTAGGTACTCCATTTTCTATTACTATAGATGATGAAACTATTAATAATGATACCGTTACTATAAGAGACCGTGATACTATGGAACAAATTACACTAAAATTAGATGAAGTTATCGAATACGTTACTGAAAAAATAAAATTCGATTAATTCTTTTTATAGTAAGAATTAATGTTTACTTATTACAAAATATATTCTTTTACATTATAATTATGGTAAAAATTTTATGTATCTTTTTCACAACTAAACTATTCATTTTCTTATATACATAATATGTTACTAAATAATTAAATTATTTAGTAACATTTTTTCTATAAAATCAACCAAATCGAGAAAAATAGTTTATTAAAATATTTATTTATGTTATCATATTGTTATGTAATATAAGGAGGCTAAAGTGATGGCATTAAAAAATATTAAAAAAGCATTATTTGGTAATGATGATGATTTGAATAGTGTAGATGAAGTAGAAGAAGAATTTTATGCACTAAGTCAAAAAGCATATAAAGAGGAAGAAGAAATTAATGGTTGTAAGATGATCTTAGTTGAACCAAGAGCATATTCGGAAAGTCAAACAATAGCAGATCATTTAAAGAAACGTAATAGTGTAGTTGTTAATCTAAAAAGGGTAACATCTGATCAAGCTAAAAGAATAATTGACTTTTTAACAGGAACTCTATATGCTATAGGTGGAGATTTACAAAAACTAGGAAATGGAATATATTTATGTACTCCTAAAAACGTAAGTGTACAAGGAAAAATGACTGAAGCAGAAGAAGCAAAGTCAAAAACTAAAATAGAAGACGAAATAGACTTTTAATAAATATATCTCATTAGAGGTGAAAGAATGGATAAATTTGGAACAAAATTAGCAGGCTACAATAAAGAAGAAGTTAATAAATTTGTAAGCGATGTAGTTAAGCAAGTAGAAATAATGCTTGCTGATTTAAAGTCTAAAGATATTGAAATAAATGAACTAAAAAATAGTTTAGAACATTATAAAAATATGGAAAACACATTCAATCGTGCAATATTAGTTGCAGAAGATGCATCTAATCAAATAAAAAGAATAGCTCGTGATGAAAGTACTACTATTATTGAGGATGCGAGAAAAAATGCTTCAAGAATAGTGAATGATGCATTAATCCAAGCAGAACGTACTCAAGTAGAAACTGCACAATTAAAAAGAAACATAGTAACCTTCAAAAGAAGATTAAGAACAATTATTGAAAGTCAATTAGATTTAGTTGATGATATAGAACACTTAGATATTTAAACTAAGTTTTTTTTGCAAAAAAAAGAAGATTAATCATCTTCATTAATACCTAAGAGTCTTAACTCATCAGATATATCTTCTTTTACAAAATATTCCAGTGGAATATCTAATGCTTTAGCAAAAGAGTACAAAACAGCTAAACTAAAAGTTTGTTCTGTTCTAGGACTTTCTATGTTGCCAATTAAACCTCTAGAAAATAAAGTTTTTTCTGCTAATTCTTCTTGTGTTATTTTTCTATATTTTCTAAATAATTTAATTCTTTTTGAAACAAGATCATATACATATTTAATATCATCTTTTTTTCTCATCATTTATCAATACTCCTAATTCAATTTTATCAATTGCCAGGCAAAATGTTTGTCAACGTATGGTTACAAAATGTTTTTGCTTTTAATAAACTCCCTTAATATTTTCGTAATTGCTCTTTTTTCAATTCTTGAAACATAACTTCTTGAAATACCTAAACTATTAGCGATTTCTTTTTGAGTTT
>CAYYOP010000045.1:2518-6989 GCA_964473435.1 uncultured Muribaculaceae bacterium
GTAGTTATTCTTGTGTTTTTAGTAGGTTTAAAAGAATCAACACCCTTTACTAATCCGATTGTACCTATACTTATTAAATCATCAGTATCATATTCTTTACTTTCATATTTTTTAACTATATGCGCTACTAATCTTAAATTATGCTCAATAAGCTTATTTCTAGAATCAACATCACCTGCAAGCATTTTATTGATTGCAATTTCTTCCTCTTCTTTTGATAAAGGATCAGGAAAAACATTAATAGAATAAGAACCAGTAAAAAATATTAACCCCTTTAATAAAGAAATAAAATACGCTATCATATCATCACCAATAAATTTTATGTATAACTATAATATAAAGTACTTTTTAATTAAGTAATATATTAATTATTTTGACAACTTAAATCTTTGATGTTATAGTATGAAACATCAATTAAGGGAGTACTTATATGGAACATAATTATGCACAAGAATTAGAACATTTAAAAACAAATGATAACATAGAAAATGATTCAAAACTAATGATATTTTCTATATATTATGAATTATGCAATGCTGTAGAAGGAACAGATATTTTATTTGGTGATGAAATAATAGATCATTACCTAGAACATTTATCATCAATATTTTTATTGACTTGTTATTCAGTTAATTCAGAAGATCCCAAACTACAAACAAAAAGTTTTTACAAAACTTTTTTCAAAATGTTTAATACTACACCAAGAGTTTTGGAAATGGAAAATTTATTAAATGAATATGGTAATAATATTGATCAAGTAATATTAGGAATGGGACATATTGTTAATATAGATAGATTAGACCTTGACTTAATTTATAAATCAGAGTTAATAATTACGTTTAGAGAACATGTAAATCATATATATGATGTTATGTATGAAGTATTTGGTATGAGTGGTTATCTAAATAAAGGACTAAAAGTAAGTAGTTATGTAGCTAATCGTTTAATTACATATAGTGTTGACAGTTTTGATAACTTTATGAATGATATTAGAACGGAAACTAAAAAGATAATTAATCAAACTATACCAGTCTCAAAATTAAACCAAGAATCTCAAGAGTTATTAAAGACCTTATATGTTGAAGACAATGGTTTTAATAAAAAATTATAAATAAGATAGTTTAGTTACTATCTTTTTCTTTGAAAAGGTTTATATATAAATGAATATTTGCTATAATCTTTTAAAGAGGGATGATTAAATGTTTAATATGTTTGTACCAGATATTTATCAAAAAAGTATATATGATATAGATTATAAAAAACTTAAAAAGAATGGCATTAAATGTCTGATTTTTGATTTAGATAATACTATCGCACCAGTTAATGTTAAAAGTCCGAATAAAAAAGTAAAAGATTTAATGGCAGACTTAAAAGAACTAAAATTTAAATTATTAATTGTTAGTAATACAACTAAAAAAAGAGTTGAACCTTTTAAGGATATCTTATGTATAGATTCTTCTTATTTTTCATTAAAACCATTAAAAAGAAAATATATAAAAATTGCTAAGGTATATAAATTTAAAGAAAATGAAATTGCTTGTATTGGAGATCAATTATTAACTGATATATGGGGTGCTAATAGAATGGGATATACTAGTATATTAGTAAATCCAATCGGAACGTTAGACTTTGCTCTAACTAAAGTAAATCGTATAATAGAAACAACAATATATAATAGATTAGAAAAAAAAGAACTATTTAAAAAGGGGAGATATTATGAATAAAATATGTTATGGATGTGGAGCTAAATTACAAAGTAATAATAATAATCAAGATGGATATATTCCTAAAGAAAAAATAAAAGATAGTGAGTATTGCCAAAGATGTTTTAAAATAATGCATTATGGATTTCAAAGTAAAAGTAGTACTCCAAAAGAAACTGATGTAATAATTAACTCAATAAATAACGATGATAAGTTCGTTATCTTTTTAGCTGATTTTTTAAGTCTTAATTCTCAAGTTGTAGAAATATTTAAAAAAATTAAAAGTAAAAAAGTTTTAGTAATATCTAAAATAGATATAATTTTAAAAAGTATAAAAGAAGTTCATATAAGATCTTTCTTAAAAGAGTATTATCAAATAGATACTGATATTAGATTAATTTCAAGTACTAATAATTTTGGTGTTGAATCATTAACTAATTATTTATATCAAAGAAGAATAGATAATGCTTATTTAGTCGGATTATCTAATTCAGGAAAAAGTACTTTAATTAATAAATTATTAGAATCAAATAATTCTAATATGAAACAAATAACTACTAGTTATATTCCTAATACAACATTAGATTTTATCAGAATTAAAATAAATGATAATTTAACTCTTATAGATTCTCCTGGATTTATAATTGATACTGTTAATGATGATAATTTTATTAAGAAAAATAATATAAAAGTATTTTTAAAACCTAAAACATTTCAAATGAAAGCAAATGAAACATTAGAAATAGAAAATATGTATTTAAATTTTAGTAGTGATACTTCAATCACTATATATATGTCTAATAATTTAAAAGTAAAAAAATATTTTAAACCACTAGATTTTGATTATGAAGTTAATGTTGCTAACAATGAAGATTTAATAATAAGTGGTTTAGGCTTTATAAACATAAAGAAATCTTGTACGATAAAAATATTAAATATTAAAGAAAAATTTGTTGAAACAAGAAAAAGTGTTTTTGGTGAAATAAATGAATAAAATCAAAGTAATGAATGATGACTTAGCAAACAAAATTGCTGCTGGTGAAGTAGTAGAAAAGATTGCTAATGTTGTTAAAGAATTAGTTGAAAATAGTTTAGATGCTAAATCAAAAAATATAAAAATAGAATTAGAATCTGCTGGTACTAAAATTATTAGAATAACTGATGATGGTACTGGTATGAATAAAGAAGATGCTAATGAATGTTTTTTAAGACACGCTACTAGTAAGATATACAAGACAGAAGATTTATTCTTTATAGATTCTTTAGGATTTAGAGGAGAAGCTATTCCTTCTATCGCAAGTGTTTCTAAAGTAACACTATCAACAAGCGAAGGAGATGCTGGAGTAAAAATTATAGTTCATGGTGGAACTAAAATAGAAGAAACAATTAGTGATGCAAGACAAGGAACTATTATAGAAGTAAAAGATTTGTTTTATAACACTCCTGCTCGTTTAAAATATTTAAAAAGTGAACAAAGTGAACTTGCTAATACAGTATCATTTATTGAAAAATTATCATTCGCATATCCTGAAGTGTCTTTTGAATTAATAAATAATAATAATACTATTGTCAAAACAAGTGGTTCAGATAATTTATTAAAAACAATCCATGAAATATATGGAATTGAAATAAGTAAAAATATGCTAGAAGTAAAAAGTATAAATGATGATTTTGAAATATATGGTTTTATTGGTAAACCAAATATATTGAAATCAACAAGAAATTATATTACAACAATAGTAAATAATAGAGTAGTAAGAAATAATGAACTAAATAAAATTATTAATGATGCTTATCACACTTATAAACCAGATATTAAATTCCCAATAGCAGTATTAATTATTAATACTGATCCTAGTTTAATAGATGTTAATATTCATCCAACTAAGCAAGATATTAAGATAAGTAAAATGAATGCTTTAGAAGAAATAATCTATGATGCATTAAAAAAAGTTTTATATAATTCATTATTAATACCTAAAGTAGAAATAAAAACTATTAATGATAATAATGAGATTAAAATACCAGAAGAAAGATTCCAACCTAAAGTAACTAAAAATTATGAAATAGAAGAAATATTAAATGAAGTTCATGATGAACAAATAGATTTTAATTTTAACAATATAAATACTGAAATAAAAAAACTAGAACTATATCCATGTGGTTTAGTTTTTGGAACGTATATAGTTGCTCAAAATGATGAAGGAATGTACCTAATAGATCAACATGCTGCTGAAGAAAGAGTAAATTATGAAAAAATATTAAAAGCACTATCAGAAGAGGAAATAAATGTTACCGAATTATTAATTCCTGTAACAATAGAGTTTATTCCTAGTGATTATTTAAAGTTTAATGAAAACATTCATTTATTAACAAAAATGGGATTTGGAATAGAAGAGTTTGGTATAAACACTATTGTTATTAAAAGTCATCCTATTTGGTTACTAACTGGATATGAAGAAGATCAAATAAGAAAAATAATAGATTTAGTTATAAATATTCAAAATAAATTTGATCCTATTAAATTTAATAATAATATAGCAGCAACTGCAGCTTGTAAGACTAGTGTTAAAGGTAATACTAATCTAACTATAGCTCAAATGGAAAGTATCTTAGAAAAACTAGTATTATGTGATAATCCATATAATTGTCCTCATGGCCGACCAACTATTATTACATTTACTAAATATGAAATAGAAAAAATGTTTAAAAGGGTGATGAATTAATGATTATTACAATTGTAGGACCAACAGGAGTTGGTAAAACAA
>CAYYOP010000046.1:0-6774 GCA_964473435.1 uncultured Muribaculaceae bacterium
TATAAATAGTTTTATCGCATCGATCTTAATGTATAAAAGACCAGATGAAGTAAAATTAGTATTAGTTGATCCTAAAAAAGTAGAATTATCTAACTATAATGGTGTACCACATTTATTAACACCAGTCGTAACAGATCCTAAAAAAGCAAATATTGCTTTACAAAAAATAGTTTTAGAAATGGATCAGCGCTATGGATTATTTGAAGAAAAAGGCGCTAAAAATATAAGTGCCTATAACGATATGTTAGAGAAAGAAAATAAAAAGAATAATATTCAAACACCATTACTACCATATATCGTAGTAATAATAGATGAATTAGCAGATCTAATGCTAGTAGCAGCTAAAGAAGTGGAAGACTCAATAATGAGAATTACTCAAATGGCAAGAGCGGCAGGAATACATTTAATAGTCGCAACTCAAAGACCATCTACAGATGTAATAACAGGAGTAGTAAAAGCAAATATTCCATCAAGAATAGCATTTACTGTTGCTTCATATATCGATTCAAGAACAATCTTAGATTCTCCAGGAGCAGAAAAATTATTAGGTAAAGGTGATATGCTATATCTACCAATGGGAGATAACCATCCTAATAGAATTCAAGGTACATATATAAGCGATGATGAAATTGCAAGATTAATTGATTATGTATCAAAAGAACAAGTTGCAAAATATGATGAAACTTTAACTCAAGCAGAACCAAATCATATGGCTGCTGGAGCAGGATATGAACAAGAAGATTATGATGATCCAATATATAACGAAGTAGTAGACTTTGTTATAGCAACAGAAAAGGTAAGTGCATCATTAATTCAAAGAAGATTTAGACTTGGTTATAATAGAGCAGCAAGAATAATGGACTTATTAGAAGAAAGAGGAATAGTCGGACCACCTAATGGATCAAAACCTAGAGATGTCTTAGTAAAAATAGAGGAAACTCCAGAGGAGTAAAAGACTATGATGTAACATAATATAAATGTAAAATTGTTGTAGTAATGAAAAAAATAATAAATAAAATAAAAAGAAATAAAAGATTACTTTACTTAGGTTTAGTAACTCTTTTATTTCTTTTTACAATTGCTCTAAATATTACTTTCAGCGTATTTACTAATATTAAAGTAAAAGATATACGTATAATATTGCTGTTGACAGTGTATCAAATACAAATTTAACTATCTCTCCAAATAAGATAACAATATCAAACTTAGTTATTACTTCATTAAATGGAACGTTAATCTAAAATGGTTTAAAACAAATAAAAGTAGCTGTAAAGAATACAGGTTCAACTACTTACTACATATAATTAGGAATAAATGCCGGATATATACATAATATCCTATACAATGAAGAAGATATTAATTTGTTCGACCAGTTATTAACTTATTTCCTACTGTTAAAGTAACAGGTACAGGTTCTGCAACTGATCCTTTTAAAGTAATTAACTAATGTTAACGAAGTATAAATGAAATGAAAGCACTTATTTATTATTACAAGTGCTTTCATATTGCTCTATTAAAATCTTGTCTAATTTGGTACAATAATTGTAGTTATTAAGTCTGTTATAGTTTAATAACAAAAAGGATAAGTGATAATATGCTAAAGATTGAAAACTTAAGCGTTGAAATAGATAATAAAAAAATCTTAAATGATTTTAATTTAAAAATGAACTTAAATGAAGTTCATGGAGTAATGGGACCTAATGGAATTGGTAAGAGTACGATATGTAAAACTATAATAGGAGAACCTAATTATAAAGTTACTAATGGAAGTATAATTTTTAATTCTCATGATTTGTTAAAGTTAGATATAACTGAAAGAGCTAGATTAGGCATTTTTTTTGTTAATCAAAGTCCGATTGAAATACCAGGAGTTACTAATTCAGAGATGTTAAGAATTGCTCTTGCTGAAAAGACTGGTGAAAATATTGGTTTATATGATTTTAATAAAAAAATGGAAGAGATATGTGAAAAACTATCTATTCCAAAAAGTTTTATTCATCGTGGTATTAATGAGGGAATGAGTGGAGGAGAACGTAAAAAGAATGAACTTCTTCATTTATGGATGTTAGAGCCTAAATTAATTATATTAGATGAACTTGATAGTGGTTTAGATGTTGATAGTAAGAAAACAGTTTGTCAAAATATTTTAGAATATCAAAAAAATCATGAATGTAGTATATTAATAATAACTCATAATTCAGATCTTTTAGAGTCTCTAGATGCTAAGTTTGTTCATATTTTAAAAGAAGGACAAATAATTAAATCAGGAGATATAACATTAGCGAAACAAATAGATAAAAAAGGTTTTAATGATATAACTATGGCAAATAATATAAGTGAGAAAGTAAATCATGCATAATATAAGTATGAGTGATGAAATTATAAAAATATATAATCAAGAAACATTATTAGATGATAGTGCTATTGTTGAAGTAAGTGGAAATTCTAAAATCACTATTATGAATAAAAAAGTTAAAGACTTAAATATATTAGTTAAAGAAGGTTCTATTGTTTTGATAGAAGATTTTAGAATAATAGAAAAAGAAACAACTAATATAAAAATAATTATGGAAAATAAAAGTCAATTAATTTATAATCATTCCTTTATTAATAATAAAGAATATAATTTAAATATTTTAACTGAGTATCAGTCTAATGATTCTAAAATAACATTTAATGTCCATGGAATAAATGATGGTAGTACTTGTAATATTATAGCTGATGGAATACTAGGAAGTAATATTAATAATGAACTATTAGAAAGTATTCATATTATTAATATTAATGGTGGAAAAGCAATAACTACACCTAATATTTTAGTTAATAATAATGATGTTATTGCTAATCATGCTGCTACTATTGGTAAAATAAATGAGAATGAACTTAATTATTTAATGAGTAAAGGAATTAGTGAACAAGAAACACGCAAACTAATTTTAAATGGGTTTTTAATTAATATATTTCAATCTGCAGATTTAATAATACAGATAAAAGAAATAATAAATTGGAGGTGAAAAAATGTATCGAGATGATTTTCCAATGTTTAATCAAGATATAATATATTTAGATAATGGAGCGACTACTTTTAAACCTAATCTTGTAATAAATGCTATTACAGATTATTATAGTAATTACTGTGCTAATGCTCATCGTGGAGATTATTCAATATCATACAAAGTAGATGTTGAATTTGAGAAATCGCGTGAAAAAGTTGCAAACTTTATAAATGCAAATATAGATGAGGTAGTATTTACTAGCGGAACAACAGAAAGTATTAATCTAATTGTCGATGGTTTTTTTGATAATATAATAGAACCTGGTGATGAAATTATTATTAGTAAAAGTGAACATGCTAGTAATGTTTTACCGTGGTTTAGATTAGCAAATAAAAAAGGCGCTAAAATAGTTTATGCTCCGCTAGATGCTAACTTACATATTACTTTAGATGGAGTTAAAAGTGTTATTACTCCTAAAACTAAAGTAATATCACTTGCTGAAATAACTAACGTAGTAGGTGATATTAGACCAATAAAAGAAATATGCGAGTTTGCTCATCAAAATAATATTTTTGTAGTTTGTGACGGAGCACAAAGTGTACCTCACAAAAAAACAAATGTTAAAGATACAAATATAGATTTTTTAGTTTTTTCTGGTCATAAAATGTGTGGACCAACTGGTGTTGGTGTTTTATATGGAAAACAAGAATTATTAGAAGCAATTAATCCTTTAATATTGGGTGGCGGAATGAATGAATCTTTTGATAGTGAAAAAGAAATATATTTAAAAGAAATTCCTCACCGTTTGGAAGCAGGAACATCAAATATTGCAGGAGTAATAGGACTAGGTGCTGCTATAGATTATCTTGAAAAAATAGGAATGGATGAAATTGCTATATATGAACAAAAATTAAAATCATATTTAGTGGAAAGATTAATGCAGTTAGAACACATTATAATTGTTAATGAAGAAGCAGATTCAGGAATAGTAGCATTTAATGTTCAAGATATTTTTAGTCAAGATGTAGCTTATTATTTAAATGCATACAATGTATGTGTTAGAGCTGGTAATCACTGCGCTAAGATATTAAAAAATGTAACAGGAGTAAAAAACACCGTTAGAGTTAGTTTGTATTTCTATAATACTTATGAAGAAATAGATGCTCTTATCGAACTTTTACAAGATAAAGATAAAATATTAAAGGAAATGATTTAAAAATGGACGCAGATTTAAAAAGAGAAATAATGTTAGATAACTATATGAATCCATATCATAAAGAAACAAAAGACGAAAGTTATATTAAAACTAATGGTAATAATGTTTCTTGTATAGATGATATTAATCTTTATTTAAAAATAGAAAATGAAACTATAGTTGATGGATACTTTGATGGTGAGGCGTGTGCTATAAGTACCTCATCAACATCAATAATGTTAAAAAACATTATTGGTAAAAAGATAGAACAGGTAGAAGAATATATTACTAACTTTGAAAATATGGTTTATGAAAAACCATATGATGAAGATAGTTTAGGTGAGGCAATAGTTTATAATGAAATCTATAAACAAGAATCAAGAAAGACTTGTGCAACTTTGCCGTATACTGCTTTAAAGAAAGCAATAGATAAAAAATAGTATATTTTTAAAAAATGGGTAAAATAAATATTATTACTAATATTTATGTGAATTTTAGGATATATTTACGTAATATTTACAAAAAACACTGAAACTATTGTAATTAGTTACTTTAATATGATAAACTTGAATTAGTAATTATAGATATGGAGTCTGCATGAAAAAGAAAACAAGAAAATTAAATAAAATAAATATAATACTTATCTTTACATTTGTTTTAATAACAATGCTAGGGATATCATATGCATTTTTTACTGCCAATTTATCTGGACAAGAAGAGGAAACAACTATTACAGTAACTGGTGGGACAATGGATATAAATTTCGCGGGAGGTTCAAAAGTTTCCGTTTCTAATATATATCCTAAAACTGCAGCAGTTGCTACTAAAACATTTACTGTTGCTGGAAATAATACAACTCAGTTAAATATGGCCTATAAATTAACATTACAAGTACAAACAAATAATTTTACAGCTAACGCGTTAAAATGGCGTTTAACAAGTACCAATACTGGTGCTAATGGGACTGTGGTTCCCCCTAAATCAACGGATCAAAATATACCAACCGGGCCTAGTTCAATAGTTTTAGGAACTGGCTCATTTACTGCACCAACTAATGGAAGTAAAGTTCATACTTATGGACTATCATTATACTTTCCAGATACTGGTGGCGATCAAAATGCTGATCAAGGCAAATCTTTTACAGCGTTTATAAAAATAGAAAACGCATAAAAGATTTATATAAATAATATAGCAGGGAGTGAATTTAGATGTATCTAAGAAAATTATTAAAAAGACAAATGATAATTAGTTTAGTAACTTTTATTGCTGTTATTTTAATAGCTGTTACTAGTACATATGCTTACTATAGCGGAAAAATAACAGATACTGGTGATCCAGCATTGGAAGTTAATTCTGCAAACTTAGTAATAACATATAATAGCGGCAATGAAATAAACAATCAAAATATTGAACCAATGACAGATGCAGTAGCGTTAACACAAAATAATAATATATATACATTTTCAATTAAGAATACTGGTACTATACCAAATAATTATACAATAAAAGTTAAGAATGATCCTACTTATTTAAGTGGGGGATCTAATTATAATTCAAGCAGAGTATTATTAGGTCATCAATATATAAGATATAAATTCCAAACAGGTGCTAATGCGACATTAAGTAACTTATCTGGTGGAATATTAGAAACTGGAACAATAGCAGTTAATGAAACCAAATCTTATACTTTAAGATTATGGGTAGGAGATGCAGCAACTTATAATTTACCAAACTCAGCATTATCAAGTGAAATTCACTTAAATATTGAAGTAGAAGGTAAAACAATCGCACAATAAACTTTGATAAAATCAGAGTTTTTTTAATATATATTTATTAAATATTAAATTAATAATAATATTAAGTTAAGAGGTTTTTATGAAAATAAATAAAGAATTAAAAAAATATATTGAAAGTAATATTTTTCCTTCTTATTCTCAAAATGATGATGGACATAATATTAATCATATAGAGTATGTAATAAGAAGAAGTTTAAACTTTGCCAGTAGCATAAAAGATATTAATTATGATATCGTCTATACTATAGCCGCATACCATGATATCGGACATCATATAGATAAAGATAATCATGAACTAGTATCTGCTCAACTATTATTAGCAGATAAAGAATTAAAAAACTTTTTTACTGAAGAAGAAATAACTATAATAGCTGAAGCAGTAGAAGATCATCGAGCTAGTTCAAAAAATGAGCCGAGAAGTATCTATGGAAAAATAGTTTCATCAGCAGATAGAAATGTTTTAATTGAAAATACTTTGCAAAGAACATATTCATATCGATTAAAATATTCTCCGAATTTTAGTTTAGAAGAAGTAATTGAAGAGTCAAGACAACATATTTTAAATAAATTTGGAAATCATGGTTATGCTAGAGAAAAGATCTATTTTGAAGATTTAGAATATAAACAATATTTAAAAGAAATAACTGAATTGGCTCAAAATAAAACAAAATTCAAAGTTGAATATATTAAAGCAAATAATTTATCAACTGATAACAAAGCCTAAAACAGTGAAATTATCGAAGTAATCAAGTTGCAAACAGACTTAAGTTATGATAAGATAACTTCA
>CAYYOP010000047.1:0-6766 GCA_964473435.1 uncultured Muribaculaceae bacterium
AATTAATATTTCTGTTGCAAATTATATAAAATGAATAGCTACTTAATAATTGGTTTATTATTATATTCAAATTCATAAGTATTATTATTAGTTAATAAATCGTAAATTAAAGATGCTCTTAATTCATATTGTTGAATTAAATTATCTTCAGATACCTTTCTACTAATAAGTATATTGGATTCTTTATTTACTTTCTTTAAATGCTTTTGTCCTTTTTTATTAAATCCTAAGATTTTAACATAGTCTATTTCTACAATCTCTTTATCTTCTTTTGTTAAACCAATGAGAATATGTATAAGCATTCTTCTTATTCTATTATATGTATATCTTTTACTTTTAACTTTAGTTATTAATTGATCAATTGATGATACTTTATTAATTTCTTTAATTAATTTATATTCTATACCTTCATCTACAGAAAGAAATCTATTTAAGTTTCTTTCTGTATTTATTTTATATTTTAGTAAATTAAATAATAATTCTTCATTAGTATTTTGGATTAAATGTTGATAATCTGTATATTTTTGAACATTTAAATTATTGTTTAATTTTTCTCTAATGTTAGAAGCACTTATAATAGTGTCATTACTAGTAGTGTCGTGATAGTTATTAGTCCTTTGAATAGCAATAGGTTCTATATTATATTTGTTTTGTATAATAGCTTTAATGTATGAAACACCAAGTAAATCATTCGGGCTATTGAAATCTATTCCTAATGATTTATTTAAAGCGGTCGGATAGTTAATCCCAGTCTTTAAATTTTCTTTTACTTTCTCATTAAAGTTATCTTCTAATTGTAATTTTGCTATATTTTTTAATAAATCAATATCATTAGTTTCACTACCAAAGATAATCTTATTAACACCTAAATGGTTTAATATAGTAATCGCACTTTCGGCAAAGATATCTGCTGAATTAGAAGCAAATACAAAGGGATGTTCAACTACTAAATCAATATTATTTTCTAAAGATATTTTAGTTTTATCTTCTTTATTTAGAATGCTTACTTCGCCACGTTGGAGAAAATATCCATTTAATACTAAAACAATTAAAGAATTAGGATATAACTCTTTAATTTTATCTATATGGTATTTATGACCATTATGAAATGGATTATATTCACAAATAATTCCTATTATATCCATATGTTTCACTTCTTTCATTAAAAATAATATATCATATAAATAAAAAATATAAAATAAGATAAAATAATGCTATACTATATATAGAGAGTGATGCTATGAAAAGAAGATTGAAAATATATTTTATTCATTCAAATAAAATTGATTATAAAAACTTAATATATAGAGATATATTAAGTAGTTCAGTTTGTATAAAACATGAATTGATGTTACCACAAACAAAAAGTTATCAAGACAAATATATTAAAGATTTAATAAATACTGCAGATATAATTATTATTGATATAAGTAAACCATCATTTGGATTTAATTTAGAAGTTAAATGGGCTATAAAGTCTAAGAAACCAATCAAGTTTATATCTTTAAATAATATAATACCTAAAAAGTATAGAAAAATTATTAAAGAAATAGAAATGATAACTGAAGATAGATCCTATATTAAAATAATAGAAGATTTTATTCAATATTATTCTGGTAAAACAATAGAGGAATTAAATGATCCAACTATTGTTTTAGGAGAATTAGGATCAACAACATCTACAGAAGAGAATGTCTAATATAATATATATTTGAGTAAGGGTTTACATTGAAGTTATCCTTTGTTATAATACAGATACAGATTTAAGTGGGCAGAAATACCCGCTTTTATTATTGCCTAGGAGGGATTATGAAAAATATTTCAACAGAAGTAAAAAAAATATTAGAAAAGCCAATGGCTGATATGGAAATAGTAATTGATAATATCGAATATGTTACTGAAAACAAATATAATTTTTTAAAAATTGTATTAGATAAAGTTGGAGGTATTGATTTAGATACTATTGTAGAAGCAACTAAAATAATAAATCCTATTATAGATGAGTATGATTTAATTAAGGAAGAATATATTTTAGATATTTCTAGTAAAGAAAGAGGTTAAAAAATGAACACAAAAGAATTTATTAAAGCAGTTAAAAATATAGTAGAAGAAAAAGGAATAAATGAAGATGTTGTTTTTGATGGAATGGAACAAGCATTAATAACAGCATATAAAAGAAACTTTGATTCTAAAACTAATGTGAAAGTGAATATCGACCGAGTAACAGGAGATATCAAAGTATATTCATATTTAGTTGTAGTAGATGATTATATTGAAGGTGATGAAATAGTAGATGAAGATGGAAATATTTCATATACTGAACCTGAAATAAATGAAGATGCTCAAATTTTATTAGAAGATGCTAAGAAATTAGTAGCTAATATAAAAGTTGGAGAAACAATAGAAGATGAAGTAACTCCTAAAGATTTTGGAAGAGTAGCAGCATCTACAGCTAAACAAGTTTTAACTCAAAAAATAAGAGAAGCTGAAAGAACAAGTATAATAGAAGAATATGCTAATAAACAAGATGAAATCATGCTTGGAATGCTAGCTATGGAAGATAACAATAATTACTATATTGATTTAGGTCGTACTAGAGGTATTTTACCTAAGACAGAAATGATTCCAGGCGAAGTAGTTAAAATGGGTACATCTATAAAAGTATATTTAACTAAAATTGAAGCAACACCTAAAGGACCTTTAATTTTATGTTCAAGAAAACATAATGGTTTTGTAAGAAGATTATTTGAATCAGAAATACCAGAATTAGCTGATGGAAGCATTCAACTGTTTGGAGTATCAAGAGAAGCAGGAATTAGAAGTAAAGTAGCAGTATATTCAGATAATGAAAGAATTGATCCTATCGGAACTTGTATTGGTGAAAGAGGATCTAGAATAGCAAGTGTTCTAAAAGAACTTAACGGTGAAAAAGTAGACTTAATTCTTTATAGTGAAGACAATAGTGAATTTATAGCAAATGCACTATCTCCAGCAAAAGGTGTTATAGTTAATATCCTAGATGATACTAAAAAAAGAGAAGCTCTAGCGATAGTAGATGAAGATAACTTACCTTTAGCAATTGGTAAAAAAGGAATTAATATAAAATTAGCAAGTAGATTAACAAAATTTCATATTACAGTTAAAACATTAAATCAAATAACTGAAGAGGGAAATGAAGCATAATGAAAAAAGTTCCAATGAGAATGTGCATTGTAACTAGAGAAAAATTACCTAAAATGGAACTTATTCGTATTGTTAAATTTGAAAACGAAATAAAAGTAGATTTAACTGGTAAGTTAAATGGTAAAGGATGCTATTTAAAAAAAGATCTTGAAGTTATAAAAAAAGCACAAAAAAGAAAGATCTTAAATTCAGTTTTTGAAACTGATGTAAATGAAGATATATATAATGAATTATTAAATTTAATTTAGTTAAGAAAGGTGGTGCTCTTAAATGAGTATACAAGAATATGCAACGGAAATGGGTTATACGGTTCAAGAAGTCTTAAACCAGTGTAAAGAATTAGGTATTAAAAAAACTAAAGCAAGTGATATATTAGATGATGACGATATTATTGTTTTAGATAATTCAATGAATTTAATTAGTACTGAAACAGACGCAACCCATGAGGATAATGATGTTTTAGATAATGCAGTTGAAGAACTATTAAGTGAGTCTAATATCCTAGAAGAACATGGTGAAAAGAAACAAAGAAGAAATAAAAAGAATGTTTCTAAGGATAATAGTGAGTACAGCGCTAATAAAAAAGCAATGTATAAAAACAAAACTAAACTTATGACAAACGAGACTGCAGATGACAATATTGTTCTTTATAAAGAAGGAATGACAGTAGGTGAACTTGCAGAAGCACTAAATGTAAATACTGCTGAAGTTATCAAAAAATTAATAGGATTAGGTTTAATGTTAAATCAAAATCAAACTATTGATTTTGAAACATCTGAATTAATTGTTGTCGATTTTAAGAAAGTTCTTAAAAAAGAAGAAAGCCAAGATATTTCTAACTTTGAAGAATATGAAATAATTGATAATGAAGCGGATTTAATGAAAAGATCACCAGTTATAACAGTAATGGGCCATGTAGATCATGGTAAAACATCGTTGCTAGATTATATTAGAAATGCTAGTGTTGCATCAGGAGAAGCTGGAGGAATTACTCAAGCTATAGGTGCTTACCAAACAAATTATAATGGAGAAAAATTAACATTTATAGATACGCCTGGACACTCGGCATTTACTGAAATGAGAGCTAGAGGAGCAAGTGTAACTGATATAGTTATTATAATTGTAGCTGCGGATGATGGAGTAATGCCACAAACAAAAGAAGCGATTGATCATGCTTTATCAGCAAATGTTCCGATAGTAGTTGCAGTTAATAAAATAGATAAACCAACTGCTAATCCAGATAAAGTTATGGAAGAATTAGCTGGATTTAACTTAACACCAGAAGCATGGGGTGGAACAACACCATTTGTTAACATAAGTGCATTAACTGGTGAAGGAATTGATAAATTATTAGAAACATTACTAGTAATATCTGAAGTTTCAGAATTAAAAGCTAATCCAAATAGATATGCTATAGGAACAGTAATAGAATCACGTATTGATAAACACATCGGAGGGGTAGCAACTATTTTAATACAAAATGGAACTCTAAGACTAGGAGATCCAGTTGTAGTTGGAACTACCTATGGTAAAGTAAGAACACTAAAAAGTGATCAAGGAAAAGATATTGTTGAAGCTGGTCCATCAACACCAGTTGAAATAACCGGACTAAATGATAATCCTGCTGCTGGAGATAAATTCATGGCTTTTGAATTAGAAAAAGAAGCTCGTGAAATAGCAGAAAAAAGATTAACTCAAGCGAAAGCTAATAAACATAAAAAAGAAACATTAACTTTTGAAGATTTATTTGCTAAAATTCAATCGGGAATTAAAGAAATAAACGTAGTCTTAAAATGTGATGTTAGAGGATCAGAAGAAGCTGTAAAAAATGCTTTAGAAAAAATAGATGTTGAAGGCGTTAAAATAAAAGTAATCCGTTCTGGTATAGGTACAATAACGGAAAGTGATATCGTTCTAGCAAATGCATCAGATGCTATTGTATTAGGATTTAATGTCGCACCATCAGCAATAACTAAAGAAGTTGCTAAAGAATATAATGTTGAAATAAGACTATATCAAATTATATATAAACTAGTAGAAGAAATGGAACTAGCAATGCAAGGTTTACTAGAACCTGAATATGAAGAAAAAGTAATAGGTAATGCTGAAATAAGAAGAATGTTTAAATTTAGTAAAGTTGGAAGTATTGCTGGGGTAATGGTTACAACTGGAGTAATAAAAAATAATTCTAAAGTAAGAGTTATTCGTGATGGAGTAATTATATATGACGGTAAGATATCATCTGTTCAAAGAGAAAAAGATACTGTTAGAGAAGTTAAACAAGGATTTGAATGTGGAATAACAGTTGAAAATTATAATGACTTAAAAGAAAAAGATATATTTGAAACATACGAAGAGGTAGAAATAAAAAGATGAGTAAAATAAAATCAGAACGTATTGGTTCACAAATAATAAGAGAATTATCACAAATAATTTTAAAAGAAGCTAAATCAGAAGTGTTAAAAAGCATTACAATAACTGCAGCAGATGTAACTCCTGATTTAGGTCTTGCTAAAATATATTATACTTTTTATGGAGAATTTGAACGTTCGTTTGTTCAAAAAGAAATAGATAAAGCTAGTAAATTTTTAAGAACAGAACTAGCTGAAAGAATAGAACTTAGACATACGCCAGAATTAAGATTTATATTCGATGAATCAATTGAATATGGTTCTAATATCGAAAGAATATTATCAGAAATTAATAAGTAAAAGGAGAACTATATATGAATGGAGCTATTGTTATTAATAAACCAGCTGGTTGCACCAGTAGAGATATAGTTAATAGACTAAACAGAATATTAGAAACAAAAGAAATAGGTCATACAGGAACATTAGATCCTATGGCTACAGGAGTATTAGTCTGTTTAATAGGAAGAGCAACTAAACTATCGAATATATTAACTAATCAAGATAAAGAATATATAGCTACATTCAAATTAGGAATCTTAACAGATACACTTGATATTACTGGAAACGTTTTAAAAGAAGAAAAAATAAATATAAATAAAACAAAAATTGAAGAAATATTAAAAAGTTATATTAAAACATATAATCAAGAAGTTCCTATTTATTCAGCCGTTAAAGTCAAAGGTAAAAAATTATACGAATATGCTCGTAATAATGAACAAATAGAGTTACCAAAAAGAGAAGTAACTATTTATAGCCTAGATATTCTATCAATAGATAAAGATACAATAACAATAAAAACAAAAGTATCTAAAGGAACTTATATTAGAAGTTTAATTAGAGATATTGGAGAATCATTAGGAACATATGCAACTTTAACAGAATTAACTAGAACAACATTAGGAAACTTTAATATAGATAAATCATATACAGTAGAAGAAGTACTAGAAAATAAATATCATTTACATTCGATAAAAGAAATACTAAAAGATTATCCTTCAGAAGAAATAGATCCAGAACAATTATATAAAGTTAGAAATGGTCAAATACTTGATAAACAAATAAAAGATTATATTTTATTTACTGTAAATGACCAAGAAATAGCTTTATATGAGAAATATCATAAAGATCCTTCAAAAATAAAACCATCGATTATGTTCTATATAAATAATTAA
>CAYYOP010000048.1:0-6680 GCA_964473435.1 uncultured Muribaculaceae bacterium
TTTCATAAAACGATAAAAGAAAGTTAATAGTAAACATTGAATATGTGCACCATCGTCATCAGCATCGGTCATTATAATCACTTTATCATAATTAATATCTTTAATATCAAATTCCGCACCAAATCCTGCACCTATACAATGAATTATTGTATTTATTTCTTCATTTTTAAATATATCAGTATCACTTGCTTTTTCTGTGTTAATTATTTTACCTCTTAAAGGAAGTATTGCTTGAAATTTCCGATCACGACTTTTTTTAGCAGTTCCTCCTGCAGAGTTTCCTTCAACAATATATAATTCATTTATCTTAGGATTTTTAGTTTGTACTGGTGTTAATTTCCCACTAAGGTTTTTCATTTCACCTTTTTTTGATTTACCAGTACGTGCTAGTTCTCTTGCTTTACGAGCTGCTTCTCTTGCAATTTTACTTTTGTTCATTTTTTCTATAATTGCTTCAGATATTTCTCTGTTTTCTTCTAAATAATATTTTAAAGATTCATATACTACATTTTCTACAGCTGATCTTGCAACAGGAGTACCTAACTTACTTTTTGTTTGACCCTCAAATTGTAATATGTTTTCTGGTATTTTTAAATTAACTACTGCAGTTAATCCTTCTCTAGCATCTGATCCTTCAAATGTATTTTCTTTTGCTTTAATTAACCCTTTATCTTTAGCGTAATCATTAAATGCTTTAGTAATAGCAGTTTTGAAACCAATTTCATGAGTCCCACCATCTATTGTTTTTACATTATTTACAAAAGATAAAATATTTTCATTATATGAATCAGTATATTGAAGTGCTACATCTATCTCTATTGAACTTCTAGTCCCTTTAATAGGCACTACTTTATGTAAAACATTTTTATCTTCATTAATATATTCTACGAAAGATATTAAACCATTATCATAATGGTAAACATTCTTCTTTTCATCAGGTATATCTTCAACTTCAACAGTCAAGTTGTTTAACAAGAAAGCACTTTCTTGCATTCTTTCACTTATAGTTGTATAACTAAAATTTATATTTTTAAATATTTCTGGATTTGGTAAAAACGTAACTATTGTACCAGTTTTATTAGTAGTTCCTACTTCTTTAAGAGGAGTTTCTACTTTTCCACCATCAACAAATTTCATATGATATATTTTACCATCTCGATATATAGTTACTTCTAACCATTGACTAAGAGCATTAACAACAGAAGCTCCTACTCCGTGTAATCCACCAGATACTTTATATCCGTCACTTTGGAATTTACCTCCAGCGTGTAAGACTGTATATATAACTTCTGGAGTTGAGGCACCACTTTTGTGTTTACCTGTTGGTATACCTCTTCCATTATCTGCGATAGTTAAACTACCATCATCATTAATTGTAACGCTTACTTTATCGCCATATCCATTTATTATTTCATCAATACTATTATCAATTATTTCCCATGCTAAATGATGAAGACCTCTCTTATCAGTACTACCGATATACATACCTGGTCTCTTCTTAACTGCATCTAATCCTTCTAGTATTGTTATTGAACTTTCGTCATATTTTGCCATGTTTCCACCTACTTTAGTATATCAAACCCAGAAAAAAAAGACAAATATTTTGTCTAATTATAGTCAACATGTAAATGAGACTGTTTGTATAAAAAGGCCAAAAGTAAAAAAGAACTAAGAACTGAACTGGTGACGATATTGAATCGGAGTCAGTTCTTTTAGTTGTTCTTGTAATCTATTATAATTATAATCATAAATATAATTATCTACAAGTACTTTTGATGATTCTCTTGTAATATTATTGTTAAGATAAATACATTCGGTTTTCAAAGAACTAAAGAATGATTCTATGGGAACATTGTCTACACAACTGCCCTTGTATGAAACACTTCTTTTTATTTTATTATGTTTTAATAATAATCCATATTGGACTCCAATAAAATGAATTCCTTGGTCTGAGTGTAGAATTAAACCTTTTCTTTCTCTGTAGGGTACACTTTTAATTGCGGTATTTACAGTAGTAAGAACTAGGAGATTATCAATAAATTTAGATTGGCTATATGATACAATACTCTTGTCGTACATATCTTTGATAGCACAGAGATACTCGACAACTGAAATGGTATGGATATAAGTAATATCGATGCTCCATTTTTGATTAGGATGGTTAGCATTGAAGTTTTGTTTGATCAAATTAGGAATTTTATGATGTTTAATTTTCGAATATTTCTTCCTTTTCTTTCGAATAATACTACTTATATCCAAAATTTTCATATAACGATATATCGTCGAATTGGTCAGTTCGAGTTGATATATCTTTTTTATATTCATTCTTAACCTTCTGATTCCTTGTCGATTATCTTTAGAATATTGTTCAAATATCACTTTTGAGATACTTTCATCGAATGATTTATGTAATGGCCTACCTAATTTTATCCAAGAATAATATCCACTTCTTGAACATTCAAGTATTAAACATAATAAATTAATATTATATTTATTTCTCAATTCATCAATTATTTTATATTGAACTTTTATTACATTTATATATTAACATTAACATCTTCAACCGCATTTACATATTCAATTAATTCTTCTCGAGACATTTCTTCAGGAATGAGTTTTTTTCGTGAATATTTGCCAAGATTCGGATTGTTTTTTCCAAAGTTACCACGATTATCATATGTTGATCCAGTTTCACGATACTGATTTATCCATCTGTGCAAAACTGATCTAGAACTAATCTCGTATTTTTTTATAATATCTGAATAACCGCTTTGACCCTTTAAATATTCTTGTACTATATTATTTTTTTCTTCTAGGCTATATTTAATATATTTTTTTGTTTCTTTCATATTATTATCCTCCTTATCATAATTTTATCATATTGAAAAACACATGACTAATCATGTGTTCTTTTTTACAATGTCTATTTTTAACGAACTGTCTCGACATATTCTGTTTTATTTTCTTAAAGATCTAGACTCTTCTCTAGTCATTTGTGAAAAGTCTGGTATTTCATCTAAGTCTATTTTTTTTATTACTTTATCAAATGCTTTTGCTTCTGTTTGATTGTTTGTTTTTACTTGTAGTTTAGATAATCTTTTTCTTAAATCTTCGGTAGTTAGTACAGTTTGTTTGACAGGTTGTTGCTCTTTGTTGATTATTTCTTCAGTTATTGGTGTTTCTTTTTTTTCTGGCACTAATTCTTCTTGAGTTTTAGGTTGGAAAGGATCGAAACTTGAAGTATGTCCTAGAGATTCATGACTAAAGATATCTACTTTGGTATCTAATGAATCATCTCTTGTTTCATCTATAATAACTTCTTCTTTTGGTTGTTCTACTAATTGTGGTTCATTTTTTTCTTGAAAATTCAATTCTTCTTTTTTTATTGCTTCTTGTATTTCATCTATTTTTATAGGATTAATTGGTGTTAATTCTAAGTTTATTTTTGGTTTATCAACTGACTTTGATATTTCTTCAGGTTTTTTATCTAAGAATACTGAACTAAAAATTTGTGGTGGAGGTATTATATCTGGCTTTATTTCTTCTTCAATAATTGGCTCAGTTATTTCTTCTTTTATATTAATTATCGGTTCATTTATATCTACTTTATCATTTGGTAAAAACTCAGTTAATAAATCGGTTGCTGAAGATATTCTTTGGATAGGTCTAGTTAAATCTAATTCTTGACTCAATTCAAGTGGTTTATCATATAACTTTGGTTCTTCTACCGGTAGCGGTTTTATTTCAGGAGCACTTTCAGTTAATACGATTGGTTTTTCTTCTATCGGCACTTCATTTACCATTACTTGTTCTTCTTTTTTTGTTTCAGGTATTATATCATTTACTGTAAGTGGTTGTTTATTCTTTTTATTAGATGATTTTGTTACTATAGTAGAAATAATTATAATTAAAATAAGTAATACTGCGATTACTGCTATTGCAATATAAAGATATAGCATTAACTTACTATCACTACTATAAATGCTTTTTAGTACACTTTTCAACTTCTCCATTTTTATTCTCCCTATGTTATTCTACTTAATATTCTAACAAAGATATTATAAAAACACAACATAAAAAGGCTGTTTGACAGCCTTAAAACAATTTCCAAATATCTAATACAGTAATATAAATCATTAATATCATTAATAATATAAATCCTATTGTATGTAATACTCCTTCTATATTAGTATCTACTTTTTTCTTTGTAATAGCCTCTATTGCTATGAAAAGTATTCTTCCTCCATCAAATGCTGGGAATGGAATAGCATTTATAAACCCTAAGTTAATACTTAAATATGCGGTTAAATACATTAAACTTTGAATACCATACTTTGCTGATTCACCTACTATAGAGTACATTCCTACTGGACCAGATAAGTTTGATACACTTAATTTACCTGTAAACAATGATCCTATAGTCAATGCCATTGTTGTAATTATTGTCCAGAATTTAGTAAATGCAAACTTTACAGCATTTAAGAATCCTTTATGTGTTTGTTCTCCAACTCCTAGACCAAATACTGGATAAGGTTTTCCGTCTTCAGTTTTTTCGATCTTTGGAGTTATTTTATAATCTTTAATAGTTCCATCTTTTTTTTCTATTTTAAAGTCGTAAACACTACTCTTGTGTTTTAAGTTTAAAACTATTGTTAATTTATCCCAAGTATTTACTTTATAACCATTTAAACCTATTACTTTATCTCCTACTTCAATACCTGCCTCAGAGATTGGTAAATCTTCTGGTACATAACCAATAATTGATTTTTGTTCTGGATTTCCCCATATTAAACTTTGTAAAAATAGTAATATTATTGCTAAAATAAAATTAAACATTACTCCAGCAATTAAAATTAAAAATCTTTGTAGTTTTGTTTTGTTACACATAAATTGATTTTTTTTAATTTTTTTATCATCTTCTTCTACTTCACCAGCCATAGCACAGAAGCCACCAATTGGTATAAGTCTTAAAGAATATAATGTTGGATCCTTTGTTTCTTTCTTACGAGTGAATGAGAATATTTTTGGTCCCATTCCTAAAGCAAATTCATATACATAAACTCCTGATCTTTTAGCAAAGATAAAATGTCCTAGTTCATGTACGAAAATTAAAATTCCTAAAATTAATATTAATATTATTAATGTCATATTTTCCTCCTATAAATATTTCATAAAGACTACGAATATTAGCGCTACAAATATTAAACTATCTAAGCGGTCCATTACACCACCATGTCCTGGTATTAATTTTGCAAAGTCTTTTATATTGTGTTCTCTTTTAATAGCACTAAAGAATAAGTCTCCTAGTTGTCCAATAATTGTCATTAGAAAGATACTTCCAATTATTATAAATAAATTTGTTTGAACATTTATTAAAGTTGTATAATACATAGTCATCATAAATGTTCCCATAAATGAACCTATTATATATCCTTCCCAACTCTTTTTAGGGCTTAATTTAGTTACTTTATGTTTTCCGATCATTACTCCACCGAGATATGCGAATGTATCTGTTATGATTGGTATAAATGCCATAAATAAAAAATATTCAAGGCTATATTCTCTAATTAAAATAAAATAATTTAAACCTAAACTTATTAATAGAGTAAAACCTATTAATTTAAATGCATCTTCTGTAGTATATTTTCCTTTTAATTGAAAAAATATTATTGGAATAAGTAATCCTATTAATAAGATGCTTAATACTTCATAATTTAAACCAAACATTATTGTAGAAGCATCAAAGTTACTAAAAATAATACTTGTTAATCCTAAAAAAGCAATAATTTTTACTATATTAGGATATTTATATAAATCTGTCATTTCTTTAGTTGCAAGCATTCCTATTACTCCTACTAGGAGTGCAAAAGGTATGCCACCAATAACTACTACTGGAATAACGATCGCTAGTAATAATACTGCACTTACTGTTCTTACTTTCATTAATTTCCACCGAACCTTCTATTTCTTATATTATATTCATCTAATGCTTTATCTAATTCTTTTTTATCAAAATCAGGAAAGTATATTTTAGGAAAATAAAATTCTGCATAACTTGATTGCCATAACATAAAGTTACTTAATCTTTGTTCTCCGCTTGTTCTTATAATAAAATCTAAATTAGGTAAGTCATGATATAGATTTTTTTGAAAATTTTCTTCAGTTATTTCTATTTTATTATCAATCATTTTATTAATTGTATCTATTATTTCAGTTCGACTACCATAATTAAGACAAATATTTAAAGTTCCACCTGTGTTATTTTTAGTTAAATCAACTACTTTATTTACAACTTTCCAAACTTTATTTGAAAGTGGCTCTTTTCTTCCAGAAAAGATGACTTTTATATTTTCTTTATTTAATTCTTTTGCTCGATCATTGAAAAAACTTATTATTAATCCCATTAAATAATTTACTTCTTCAGCACTTCGATTAAAGTTTTCTGTTGAAAAAGCATATATACTCAAATATTTTATATTTTTTTGAAATATATATTTTGATAATTCTATTATTCTATTAGCGCCAGCTAGGTGACCTTCTATACTTTTTTTACCATTTTCTTTAGCCCATCTACGATTGCCATCCATTATAATCCCAAGATGGTTAGGTATTACTACTTCATTCATATTTTCACCTAATAATAAGTATACTAGTATTGACCTTAAAAATAGGTGAAAATA
>CAYYOP010000049.1:0-1024 GCA_964473435.1 uncultured Muribaculaceae bacterium
TCAATGTCTACTTGAGTAAATTCAGGTTGACGATCTGCTCTTAAATCTTCATCTCTAAAACATTTAGCAATTTGGTAATATTTTTCAAAGCCTGATACCATTAGTACTTGTTTAAACAATTGAGGACTCTGTGGTAGAGCATAGAACGAACCTTTATTAACTCTAGATGGAACTAAATAATCTCTAGCACCTTCTGGAGTACTTTTACATAAAATAGGTGTTTCAAAATCTATAAAACCATTAGTATCTAAATAAGATCTAAAAGCCTTAGTGATTTTATGTCTTAAAATCATTATATTTTTTAATTTTTCTCTTCTTAAATCTAAATAACGATATTTTAAAGCAATTTGTTCATTTATTTCTTTATCATCATATATATTAAATGGTAAAGTCTCACTTGAATTTAATATTTTTAAACTATTTACAATTAATTCTACTTCACCAGTTGGAAGCTTAGGATTAATTTCTTTATCATCTCTTTTTTGTAATTTACCAGTTACTTCAATACAATATTCGTTTTTTAAAGATTCGGCTAATTCAAAATTATCTTTTAAGAATTCTCTATTAAAAACAACTTGTAAAAGACCTGAACGATCTCTTAGATCAACAAAAATAACTCCACCCATATCACGGCGTTTATTTACCCATCCGTAAACAGTTATTTCTTGATTTACTTCTTTAGTTGTAAATTTTCCATTTTCATATTCTTTCATATATCCTCCTAAAATTCACAATGTCCTGGGGTTCTTGGAAATGGTATAACATCTCTAATATTATCTACACCAGTCATATAAATTAATAATCTTTCAAAACCCATTCCAAAACCGCTGTGGATAGCTGTTCCATATTTTCTTAAATCTAAATACCAATCTAAACTATTAGGATCTATATTCATTTCTTTCATCCTATTTAATAATTTATCATAGTCCTCTTCTCTTTGAGATCCACCCATTAATTCACCAGCATTAGGTACGATTAAGTCTACTGCTGCTACTGTTTCGTTGTCTTCATTCAATTTCATATA
>CAYYOP010000049.1:1053-6642 GCA_964473435.1 uncultured Muribaculaceae bacterium
CATGTTCCTTAGCAATATCTTGACCATATTCAGGTAAGAACTCCCATTTTATATCTGTTTCTTTTAAAATTGAAATAACTTCTTTATGAGTTATAGTTTTAAATTCACTATTAAGTAATTTATTAAGTTTATCTTTTAAACCTTTTTCTACAAACTTATCAAATAGATCCATCTCATCTGGACATTTTTCTAAAACTGTTTTAATTACATATTTTAATGAATCTTCCATTACTTTCATATTACCTTTTAAGTCACAGAAAGCCATTTCTGGTTCTAGCATCCAAAATTCACTTGCGTGAGTTTTAGTATTAGAGTTTTCTGCTCTAAATGTTGGCCCAAAAGTATAAACTTTTTTATATGCAAAAGCAAAAGTTTCTGCTTCTAGTTGACCTGACACGGTAAGATTTGTCTTTTTACCAAAGAAATCTTTACTATAGTCTGGTTTACCATTAATTTTTTCTAAATCTAAAGTAGTTACTTCAAACATATCTCCAGCACCCTCAGCATCGCTTGCTGTTAAGATTGGTGAATGAAGATAAATAAAACTATTATTTTGAAAGTATTCATGTATAGCAAAAGATGCTACACTTCTAACTCTAAAGATAGCATTAAAAAGATTCGTTCTAGGTCTTAAATGTGCGACTGTTCTTAAAAACTCTCTTGTATGTCTTTTAGGTTGAATTGGATATGTTTCATCGCAATTACCAAGTAAAGTAATATTTTTAGCTTGAATTTCAAAAGGTTGATTACCTTGACTTTCAATTACTTCCCCTTCAATCTCAATAGATGCTCCTACTAATAGTTTTTCTATATTATTAAAATTATTTATTTCTTTAGTATATACTACTTGAACGCTATTAAGAGTAGTGCCATCAAATAAATCAATAAATCCCAACTCAGCTTGTTTACGATGATTCTTAATCCACCCTGATATTGTTACTATTTTATTTAAATGGCTTTCATTATATAAATCTTTTATGTCCATGTTATCCTCTTTTCTATATATGAGTATCTAAGAACTCAACTAGATTATTTATATTAACTAGTTCTTCTTCTTTAGTTACATTATCCTTAACTTTTACTTCATTATTTTTTAAATCTTCATCATTTAGTATTACTAAATATTTAGCATTTAAACGATCTGCTGATTTAAATTCACCTTTTAAACCTTTATTTAAATAGTCGGTTTCAGTTATAAAACCATTTATTCTTAAGTCTTGAGTTAAATAAGCAGCAGTTTCTTTTTCTGAATCTGAAACATACATTACATACACATCTATACTATCTTTTAAATCAAAATTAACTCCAGAGTAATCCATGGCCATTATAATTCGGTCTATTCCAGCAGCAAAGCCTACAGCAGGAGTTGAGGGTCCATCAAGTAGTTCAATTAAACCATTGTATCTACCGCCACCACCTAAAGCTAAATTACCCATTTCTTCTACATCAGCATATATTTCAAATACGGTATGATCATAGTAATCTAAACCTCTTACTAAACGAAGATCTTCTTCATAATTTATATCCATTAGATCTAAATATTCCTTAAGAGAATTATATCTATCTAAACTAGATTGATTTAAATAATCAATCGTTTTAGGAGCATTAATTAAAATATCTTTATCAGCATCAACCTTACAATCTAATACTCTTAAAGGATTTTTATTTAAACGAGACTTACAATCATCACATAAAGAATTAATATTAGGCGTAAAATATTTTATTAATGCTTCTCTATATTTATCTCTAGACTCTTTATCTCCAATAGTATTAATTTTTATTAATACATTTTTAAGACCTAGTAAGTTATAAGTATTATAAGCAAGACTAATAACATCTACTTCTGCTAGTAAATCATCCGAACCAATAATCTCAATTCCAAATTGAGAAAACTCACGAAAACGACCATGTTGAGGTCTGTCATAACGATACATCTTAGCATTATAATAAACTTTAATTGGCTCAGTTAAATTACCATAAAGTTTATTTTCTACAAACCAACGACTAATTGAAGCAGTTCCTTCAGGTCTTAAAGTTATATTTCTTCCACCACGATCCATAAAATCGTAAGTTTCTTTACTTACAATATCACTAGTATTACCTATACCTCTGTGAAATAGTTCACTTGCTTCAAATACAGGTGTTTCTACATACTGATAGTTATACTTCTCACAAACAGATCGAAGTACATCATTAACATAAATTCTTTTCTTAGCCTCTTCACCATAAATATCATTTGTTCCTTTTGGTTTAGTTATCATTATTATTCTCTCCTTTATAAATAAAAAACACCAGTTATGTGTAAGGACGAGTAAATACCCGCGGTGCCACCTTACTTTACTAGTGTACGCTCTTGCTTATTCTTAACGCGAATATCACGCTTGTTTTTAAAAGACTGTTCAAGTTTATATATCTTATAGGCATTCTCACCAACCAGCCTTCTCTTTAATATATATTTATAAACCTCTTGTTCTTTCAAACAAATCTATCTATGATTTTACTCCAATTACATTGATTTGTCAAGAAAACTTAAAAGAATTCAACCTATTGTAAATTGAAATATTAAGTTTCCGGACTTTTGATAACTTAGTTAATTGTATTTTATATTTCTAATAATAACATATTTGAACTCTTATATCCAAACATAGGTCTTAAATAATTGTTTAACCAATCTTCAATATACTGTATAAATTCGTTCGATATATTATCTATAGAAGTACCTTTTGGTATCCATCTTCTAATCATTCTATTATTATTTTCATTACTTCCTCTTTCCCCGCTACAATACGGGTGGGCGTAATATATTTTAAATCGTGGGGTTTTTCTCAAACAAGATTTTTCTAATAATTCATATTTTTGAAATTCAGGGCCATTATCAAATGTTATAGTTTTAAATTTTTTGTAAAATTTAGATCCTAACTTTCTTTCTAAGCGATTAAATGCTTTAGCTACTTCTTCCCCTTGCTTATTTGGGAGTTTAATTATTATTTCTTCTCGTTTCATGCGTTCCGTTAATGTTAATAAAACAGCCCCTTTTTTCCTTTTGCCAATTATTAAATCTCCTTCCCAATGACCATACTCGATACGTTGGTTTGCTTCTTCTGGACGGAACTCTATACTCTTTTCCGGTGGAGTATGCTTAGCTATTCGCTTTTCTACATTTTTTGTATTTGATTCTTTTTTATAAATTGAATGATCTTTATTTAAGTTAAATATTTCACCAGACTTTATATAGTTTCTGAGAGTTCTTGCACTAAAAGATAAACCTAACTCCACTTTTACTACTTCTGGACTTTTCTTTTCGTCTATTAGTAATTTTTCTATCTCTCTAATTATATCTAAATCTGTACCTATCTTTAAATTTGTACCTTTGTCTCTTAAGTTATATTCATATGCTTCTTGAGCTATCACAGCGCTGTATTGTTCTACTTCTCTCCACAATGAATCACGAGTAATTACTTTTCCTCTGTTTCTTTCTCTTCTAATAGTTCTTTCGCTTTTGTCTAATAATTCGGCTATCTCTTGATTATTTTTAGCATCCTTATTAATCCATCTTTCTATCATTTCTCTCTCTGAATAATTTATATGTTTATATTTGTTCTTTTTTTTGTTATAATCTAAAAGACACATATTACTTACCTCCAATGTTTATTTCTCAATTAACATTGTATCATGGCACTTAATAATGTGTCTTTTTTTGTCCTCATTTTGGACACTTACTCTTTCTATTTACAAAACAAAAGACTTATAGTATTAAGTTCTTTTGTTGTTTTAGTTTCTTTATTAACTATCCTTAATTATACCTTTAGTGCATTTACTAATCGTAGTGAAAATAGAATCGCTAATATAAAAGTAGCAGATATGGAATACAGTTTATCTATTAATGATATACCAGGAACAATAATAACAGCAAATAAAAATAATGTTACTAAAACAAATATATCTATAACATCATTAAATAACATTGAATCTAAATACGAACTCATATACAACATATGTAGTGATTCTACATGTACAAATTTTATAAATAAACCGGAAAACCTTAACATAGAATATTCATCAAGAACACCAAATACTATATCTGGTGCCATAGTGCCTAGCGGAAATAAAAACATAAGAATAATTACTACAAACAATACAAATGACACGTACTATATAAAACTAGATATAAATGCAGGTTATATCCACAATACCCTAGCACTTAAAAATTTAATAACAACAGAATATAATGAAGAAGATGTTAAAATAGCAGCTATAATTGATGGAGAGATATCAACTACATTTCCAACTAATAATAACTATGGAACGAAAGTAACATGCACTACAAATGATGGACCATCAAATGCAACCGGAACAGCATCTTGGAATGGAACAAAGTGGATACTTAATGTAAGTGGAGTAGATTCAGGAAGAACAATATGTAATGTTGAATTCTTCGTATCATTAAGAGGTTTAATAATAGCACAAGGCGGTGGAGTGGATGCTATAAACGCAAGAGGAACACCAAACTTTAATGAAATCAATGGAACCAGCGGCATATATGCCACTGATGATGAATATGGCACATCTTACTACTACCGAGGACTAAAAGATGAACTAAATAACAACATAATCTGGGCAGGCTTTCAGTGGAAAATAATAAGAATCAATGGTGATGGCACAGTTAGATTAATATATAATGGAACCGAAGAACAGTTTAATACAAACGGAACAGTAAACTCAACTGGAATAAATACTCAAATAACAAGTGCTGCATGGAATAGTACTAATTACAATGACGCAAAATATGTAGGATATATGTATGGAGGAGACAATGGAGTAGCATCAACTATAAGACACGGAACCACATCCGTAGCTGCTACTTATAATCAAACATCAACTAATGCTAAAACAACTCTAGATAATTGGTACCAAACAAATATTCAAAATAAAGGCTACTCTGGTATTGTTTCTGATAATCTATTCTGTAATGATAGACAATTACAAAGTGAAGTAGGAGGATCATCAACTGGTCCAGGATATGGAAATACTTGGACTACAACATATTACGCTGCATATCAAAGATTAAATACCACAAAAAATCCAACATTAAAATGTGGATTAAAAAATGATCGATTCACCGTAAATGATACCGTCTTAGGAAATGGCAACTTAACCTATCCAGTAGGCTTAATAACTGCCGATGAAGCAGCTATGGCGGGATTACGTTTAGGTACTAGCAATTCAACCAACTACCTATATACGAATTCTACATATTGGTCCTTTTCGCCGCACAGCATGGGCTCGGGTGGCTATGCGATCGTTTTCTACGTCTATTCCCCGGGGTATCTGAACAACGACAACGTCAATCCCAGACACGGTTTGCGGCCCGCAGTTTCAATATCCGAGACTCACGTAACAGGAACAGGGTCCGCAAATGATCCATACCGTGCAATTTAAATAATGACGTCTCTATGTGGTCGATACTCTCTGCTCTGGGATAAGCCCCTGAAAACCCTTTCAGGGGCAAAAAAATTGGTGTAACAGTTATTTTCACTTCGCTAAACTTATAAGCAGACGAGTAATATGAGGTGGTGAGCACCACGAACC
>CAYYOP010000050.1:0-6613 GCA_964473435.1 uncultured Muribaculaceae bacterium
ATTATATTACAAAAGTGAGAAAAATGCAACAAAAACTTCGTTACATTTAAGTTGTGTTAATTAAAAAGTTTAATTCTACATTAACAACAAAAACTGAATTTAGTCTTTTATATATTTCTTTGTTATAATACCACCCATACTTTTACTTGTGTTAATTGGAGGTATTTAAAATGAATTGTAAAAGTAAACCTAATCATAAACACTTAACTAAAGATGACAGAGATTATATCGAAGAAGCTTTAAATCAAAATATGACTATGAAAGATATAGCTGACTTTCTTGCTAAAGATCCAACCACTATCTCTAAAGAAGTTAAACTTCACAGAGTGGAAAAATTACCAAATCGCTTTAATAGACATCCGGATTCTAAAAAAGAAGAACTTTGTAAGAGACTTAAACGAGCTCCGTGGGTTTGTAATGGATGTGATACGAGAAGATATTGTAGAAAACATAAATTTAATTATTCTTCTATTATTGCTTATAATGATTATAAATATACTTTATCTGATTCTAGAATAGGTTTTAATTTAACTAAAGATGAATTGTTTGAGTTAGATAAATTAATTTCACCATTAATCAAAAATAGGCAATCAATCAATCATATTTATTCAAATCACAAAGATAATATTCGTTTTTCTAAAATGACACTATATAATTATATTAACGCTTCTCTTCTTTCAGCTAGAGCAATAGATTTGCCTAGAGCAGTTAGATATAAAAAAAGAAAAAACAATTCAGACACTAGGAAGAAAAGAGATAAAACTATTAGAATCGGAAGAACTTACAATGATTTTTTAGAATATATAAAAATTAAACCAGAAGCATCTATTGTTGAGATGGATACAGTAGAAGGTTTAAAAGGTGGTAAAGTATTACTTACTTTATTATTTAGAAATTCAAAGTTTATGATGGCTTTTATTTTAGATAATAAAACTTCTAACGAAGTTACAAATGCTTTTGGTTATATTAAAAGTATATTTAAAGATACTTTTGAAAAACACTTTGAAGTAATATTAACTGATAGAGGATCTGAGTTTGATAATCCGTTATCAATTGAAATAAATGAAACTACTGGCGAAAAAATATCTAATGTATTTTATTGTGATCCTAATACCTCTTTTCAAAAAGGAACGTTAGAAAAGAATCATGAATTTATTAGATATGTTTTACCTAAGAAAACATCTTTTAATAATTTGAATCAAGAAAGCATTACTAAATTAATGAATCATATAAACTCATTAAACAGATTATCTTTAAATAATCATTGTCCATTTGATTTAGCAAAGATTTATATTGGTGAAGAGATATTATCATTATTAGAATTAAAAAAGATTAACCCTGATGACGTTAATCTTACAGTGGATTTACTTAAGTAAATCCTCTACTTAGCACAAGTAAGGTATATTCAACTTTTTTTCAAACAAAAACGGAATTTAATTTTTTAAAGAATTATTCCTCGAGTTTTTTTGTGCTATAAAATTCTCGATTTCTTCCTCACTTGAGATATAATTTAACATTTTATATAAAAAACATCAAGAAAAAGAATAAGAAAGTCCATAAAACTGAACTTTCTTATTGATTTATTTAAGTAAAAGAAATGTGGAATTAAATTTTTTATTCAACGTTTAATTATTAGTTCATAAAATTACATAATAATTTATTTTACATCTTAATCTAAAACTAATTTTATATAGTCTTCTAGTCTAGAATAATGAATTGTTTCAAAATTGTATCTATCATCTTTAACCTTAACTTCCATCGGTTTAGAAATTACCATCAAATTGTAAATTTTGTATTCCGTTGCATTAAAATATTTTAGAAACATCGATATATTATTTAACATGAATTGATTTCGTCTATTGCATTTAAATGCATGGCCTTTTTTACTATAAAATGCATATAAATCTGTCTCCAATTCAGAACCTGTCATAGATGTTCCAATATACTTCACTTCAATATTAAAAATAATTTTCTTTGAATCATTTATTGATACTAAATCAAAATCTCCATAATTTATTGGTTGATTTCCAAAAATATTATTGTACTTAACATTAGTGTATGTTCTATTACTTTTATTTTTAAATATTAGCTCGATGTCTTTAACCATCTTTTCCGAAATTATATAATTTACTTTTTCTGTTGCTGCTGTAATTAAATCATTATCATTGTAAGGAATGATTCCTTGATTATAAACATTTCGCCAATAATATAATGAATTACGAATTAATCCCTTTATTATTAAAACTTCGTTATCAATTAATATGAATGGAAGGGTATCTAGTCGATATTTATGTTTTGACTTATAAATATTTCTATATTCCACATTAATATTCATATTAGACAAACAATTATTAGAAATAAATTTTTTTAAATTTATTCCTTTATAATTTTCCTGAATAATCTTTTTAAATTTTTCTAAAGAAATTAAAAGTATCCTATTTTTTCGGTTATTAAAATAATTCAAAAATGTATTGAGCATGATATCAAAAGTGGAAAAATCAAGTTGTTTCTCTAATTTGAAGGCTTGATTAAATTGTTCAGAAATATTCGGAAATAATTTTGGATTATAATTTTGCCTTGATAAATTTTTATTTTGACATGTTCCTTCAATAAATGTTGAAGTATTTATTGTGTCTTTTCTGAATGGATAAATTTGTATTTCACTTCTTATTCCTGCCTTTGATATACCGTTTCTTGAACTATAAAAACCTATAATAGACCAATTAAATTGGTATGCAAGAAATTTTTTATAATCTTTATTGCTAAATAAAGATTTTGCTCCTATTTTATTGTTTCTTAATATAGTCCTTTCCATTAATATTTTTATTCCTCTAGACATTAATTCGGCAGCATTACCATTATAATCTAAATCGATTATGACATCATCACAAACATTAGTAACATTAACCTTATTTTCTCTTACTTCAAAAGCAATTTTTTCTGTGTTAGAATAAATTATACCTAAACTTTTAATCATGTATTTTACATTATATTTATTAATTAAATGTTCAAAAAACGATTCAAAATTATTTCCCCAATCATTTATTTTATCGTTTATTATGTCTTGTTCTAAAATATCATCATACCCAAATATTTTACAATTTAGAAAACGTCTATAAATTGGAGAAATATGCAGAGAACCTAATATATCATTTGAATAAAAGATTTTTTTATTATTATTGATATAAAATTTTTGATATTTTATTTTTTTGAGAATTTTTTTAAACATTTATACCACCCATTGAAATTCTTATAATATATATTTAGTTTATTATATCACTATTTCTCAACATTTTTTTAATATTAGTGTTTATTATCACTTGATTTCTGAAAATTTATCCACTATACTATAAATAACACATGAAAAAACATAAAAATAAAAAGCCCGTAAAATAAGGCTTAATTGAGTATTTTTATGCTTTATTCATATACGACTTTATTAATATTAACAAGCAAAAAAAACTAATATATTACATATTAGTTCTCCCAGTTATCTGCTCTACTAGATGCCTTTAAAAAGCACCATAAACTAAATAGCATAAAAGTAATAATTGTTAAAAGTACATACATCATATATTCACCTTATAATCATAATATTACAAATATTATTTAATTATATATATAATCACTTTATTTGACATGAATTTTACACTTTAGTTTATTTGGTAATAATTTAAGATATAATATAATGCCGGATAAACTTCCAAGTGAATCTATTAATACATCTGTTGCTAAAGGTGTTCTTCCACTAATAAACATTTGATGTACTTCATCACTTACTGCATATACAAAACAAAATATCAGAGAATATATTATTTTCTTTCTATTCTCTAATGAGTAAAAAGAAAATACATTAAGAACTAAAATACCTAATATTGTATATTCAGTAAAATGCGCGGTTTTTCTAACGACATAATTTAGATTATCACGTGTTTCTACTTTATCCTTTATTACTAATTCATCATTTTCAACAACATCAATAATTTTATCAGTTATTTTATAACTGACATTATTACTTTCTTTTGAATCCATATTTGAAAAAAAGAAGATTAATAACATATAAATTACTAAAATAGTTATACTAATAATTTTAGAATTATAGAATTTTTTCACATTAAACCATATCCTTAATAATATTTTACTTTGCTAGAATTTTTTGAATTTTAACTTTTGCCGTTGAAATCGTTTCTTGATGTGGAACAAAAACAAATAATTCATAATTAGGATAAAATGGTGTTCCCTTAGTTAATAACGGATCCCCAGTTAAATTATAAGACTCCACTTTCCATTTAGGCAATTTATTTAGTTCGAAGTTAATTAATGATTTTATCTCGTTATTATCCATATTAGTCATAAACGAATTACTCATTTGATCTAAAATTTTATAAGCATCTTTTGCCAAACTAGGATCACTTAATTTTTCAATTATTCCAACTATTACTCTTTGCTGATTTTTTCCTCTATCTAAATCTCCACCTGCAAGCATTTTTCTTGCTCTAGCAAATAACAATGCTTGTCTACTATTAAGTGTAATATCACCAGTTTGGTAATTAAATCCACCATTTTTAAACGCCACAGGATTATACACAGTTACATTCCCTATTATATCAATTAATTTTATAAAAGAACTAAAATTAATTCTAACATAATAATTAATATCTATTCCCATGAAATCTTCGATTGTTTTAATGGTCATATTTATTCCGTAAATACCACTATGAGTTAACTTATCTTTAGTACCTAAACCGTTAAATTCAACATAGTAATCCCTAGGAATATGCACCAATAATATTTCATAAGTTTTAGGATTAACTGTTACTAAAATATTAACATCACTTCTAGAAACTGTTTTTATAGGTCCTGCAGTATCAATACCACTTATTAGTACTGTAAATGGTTCTAAGCTAACATTTACTTCTTTTTTGATATCTTTCTTTGAAAATGTTATATCAAAACTTTTAACAATTTTTATTTCATCTATATTTAACATATCAGATTCATCCAAAATCTCTAAAACACTAGTCTTTAATAAAACAATGTCTATTTCTCTAGAAATCAAAAGATCTATTAACTCAGCCAAGTTATCTACTAATCTTAAATTGTTTTTTAATTCACCAATATTTTCTTTAATTTTTTCTATTTGTTCTTCATTTTTTAGTATCCCTAATTCTTGATAATCATAATCTAAAAAATCATGTGAATTATCTTTTAATGATACTATTGAGTAACTTATTGTTTCATATTTACTATCAGTAAGTTTATTAACAGTTTTAGATGTAAAAGTAAATATATACATAGAAAATATTACAATTATTATTTGTAATAAAATATATATTATAGAAATTATTTTTATTATATTACTTTCTCTTTTGTGCAAAATTAGTAATATGATAATTGATATCATCAATAATAACGCCATACCTAATAAAATATATTTTATTGGTAATATTTTCATAGTTATTAATATTGTTGATAAAATACTCATCAATAATATTAATGTAATCGTAATGATAATTTTAAAAATATTTTTATTTTTCATAATTCTATCTTCTTTCTTTTTTTATTTGATTTTTTATTGTACAAATAATTTCTTTTAATAAATTGTAATTAAAATAAATTGAGAACAACAATACAATTGAAAAATTTATAATATTTCCAATTAAGATATTTTGATAATATCCTAGCTTGTTCTTCTCTTTCTTTTGGTCTAGTTGTCTTACTTATTATTCCTACAAATCTATCAAAAAGGTTAGATTCATCTAAGTCTGAATTTAATTCTTCTTTTAAATTCATTAACTCATAATCAAATAAGCTTTTTAACTCAAAAATATCCTGAAGAGAGATTTTCTTACCTGCTTCATTAAGTATTTCATCTAAGTCTTTTCCACTTGTTTTATATACTGCAAATTTATATTTTTCTTTGGATAAATACGAATTTCCACATACTTTTGAACATCAATATATCTATAGATTGCCATTATAAAAAATGCTATTATGGTTGATATACATGCTCCATAAATTCCTATCCATTTAATTGCAAAGATATTAATTACTATGTTTAGCAAAGCAGCTAAAGCAGAAGTTTTAGTTACTTCCTTTGTTAATTTTTTTGCAATATAAACTGTGCTTATGAGTCCAACTATAACGTTTAACATTGACCCTATTATTAGCAAGGGAATATAATTATATCCTTCAATGTATTGGGTGTTTACAAATAAATTATATACAAACGGGATTGTAACAATTATTACCAATCCAATACAACTAAAGAGTTTCAACATTGTATTTATTGTATTTGTAAAAAATTCATCTTTATCATTATCATTTATATGAAGTGATGCTGATTCGGTCCAGGATAAATTAAAAATACTATAAAAACTAATAAATATTCCGGAAAATTTATTTGACACTGAATAAATACCATTTGCTGTTGCGTCAATTAAATATGATATCATTGTTCTATCAGATGCATTTATTATCCACCAAGAAATATTATTTGGTACTAACGGTAACGAATATTTCAAGGCACTATTTAAGGTTTTTTTGTTATAATATTTAAATTTTAATAAATTGTAAACTTTCAATTTTAAGAACAAAAATACACCACCAATTG
>CAYYOP010000051.1:0-6228 GCA_964473435.1 uncultured Muribaculaceae bacterium
AAAGTGTCTTTTTTTTCGCTATTTTTGTGTGACATATGTATTATAACCCTACAATATTATTATTTAAATAACGTTAGTGCTACTTTTCCTTTATCTAAGATGATTTCTTCTACATAACAAGTTATTATTTCACCTACTGCTAGTACTTCTGTTGGATGATTAATAAATTTTTTACTCATTTTAGAAATATGAAGTAAGCCATCATTTTTTATTCCAATATCTATAAACGCTCCAAATGATGCTACATTTCTAACAGTTCCTGTTAATTCCATTCCTACATTTAAATCTTCTAATTTAAGAACATCGCTTCTTAAAATTGGAGGATCAACATCTTCTCTTGGATCTAGTCCAGGAGTTAGTAATTCTTTTATAATATCTTTAATAGTGTATTCATCACTATTAAAGTTGTTAATAAGTTCTTCAATGTTAACATTCTCTAATTTTTCTTTAAATGAATCTTTTTGTAAATTTATAATATCTAATTTTAAATAATTTAAAATATTATTAGTTAATTCATAACTTTCAGGATGGATTCCAGTATTATCTAGAGGATTATCTCCATTATTTATTCTTAAAAACCCTATTGCTTGCTCATATGCTTTAGGAGTTGTTATTTTTTTTATTTCTTCTCTTGATGTAAAAGTTTGTTTTTCTTTATATTTCATAATTTTAGTAATAATACCTTTAGTTAACCCTGAAACATATTTCAAGATTGATTCAGAGGCTGTATTTATATTAACTCCTACATTGTTAACTACTTTACTTACAGTAAAATCTAAACCTTCGGTTAATTTCTTAGAATTAACATCATGTTGATATTCACCTACACCTATTGATTTAGGATCTATCTTAACTAATTCAGATAGAGGGTCATTAATTCTTCGACCAATACTAACAGCACTTCTTTCTTGAACTTCTAGATTCGGGAATTCTCTTTGAGCTTCTTTAGATGCAGAGTAAACAGAAGCACCTGCTTCACTTACGATAGTATAATAAACATCATTTAGTTCTTTTACGATTTCAGCTACTAGTTCTTCACTCTCTCTTGATGCAGTTCCATTACCAATAGCAATTAAATTAATATTATATTTATTAATAAGTTCGATTATTTTCTTTATTGAACCATTTTTATCATTTCTAGGTTCATGTGGATATATAACATCTATATGAAGAACATTTCCATTTTCATCTAAACAAGCAAGTTTACATCCTGTTCTATAAGCAGGGTCAAAACCTAATACTCTATATCCTGATAATGGTCTCATCATTAGTAAATTTTCTAAATTTATCTTAAATACATCAATTGCTGATTCATCTGCTTTTTCTGTTAGTTCGTTTCTAACATCTCTTTCAATACTTGGATACATTAATCTTTTTAAAGCATCTTTTATAGAATCTTCTACATAAGTTGCTACGAATGAATTAGGATTTTTAATAATCTTTATTTTTAACTGATCTAAAATATAATCTTTATCATAATTTAATGATGCATTTAATATTTTTTCTTTTTCACCACGATTAATAGCAAGCACTCTATAACTTTTCGCCCATTTTATTTTTTCTTCAAAATCATAATACATTTCATATATCTTTTTTTCATCTATAGCGTCTTTTTTTATTTTACTGTTAATAGTTCCATTATTATAAATATAACTTCTTATAAACTTACGATAGTATGCATTTTCACTTATCCATTCTGCAATAATATATTTAGTATTTTCTTTTGCTTCTTCTTTTGATACTTTTGCTTTACTAAATATAGATTCTAAATCTCCAGTCGTTGGAAAAGACATTATCATTTTAGCAATTGGTTCAAGTCCCATTTTAATTGCTTCAGTTGCTTTAGTTTTTTTCTTTTCTTTAAATGGTAAATAGATATCCTCAACATCTACTAGTTTAGTACAAGCTAGAATGTTTTTTTCTAATTCTGGAGTTAACATTCCTTTTTCATCAATTAATCTAATAACCGTTTCTTTTCTTTCCATCAAATTATTATAATAGCGATATTTTTCTTCTATTTTTGATATAGCATTTTCATCTAAAGCACCAGTTGCTTCTTTACGATATCTAGCTATAAAAGGAATCGTTGATCCTTCTTCTAACATACTTAGTACTGCTTCTATTTGTTTTTGTTTTATATCAAGTTCTGCAGCAAGTTCATTAATTATTATTTCATTCATTCTTTTTCACCTTCCATATAATCAATAAAAAACGGCTTATCCGTCTTTATTTTAATCTAAATTGACATTTTCCTCTTCTAGCATTTCAGCAAAAGTTATTTTAAACTTATCTATTTCTTTTTTTAACACATCAGGATATATATTTTTAGCATTTACAATTGCTTTATATATATGTTTTATTCTGACTTCTTTACTATTTTCAAAAACTGCATAGCTAAATGCGTTTGCTAGAACAGTTAGGGTTATATCTGGATATCTACTAGCTATTTCGTACACTCTTTTATATTCACTAGTCATATCGACTAAGAATTTAAAAATAGTTTCTTTTTGATAATCAGAATAAGCTAGTTTGACTCCTAATTTTTTTTCATATTTTGGATAAGTTCCCATTAAAATTTTAACTACTATATCAGGTTCTGATTCTAAAATTTCAATTTTTTGAAATCTTCTTAAAAATGCTCGGTCTCTTAAAATATACGTTTCGTATTCTTCAGTAGTAGTAGCACCTATCATTTTAATCTTTCCACGATCTAATACTGGTTTTAGCATATTTGCAAAGTCAATATTATTATTCGCAGTTGATTTGTTTACTAATAAGTGAACTTCATCTATGAAAAGAATTGTTTTATCTCTTTCAACTAATTCTTGAATTAATAATTCAATTCTTGAATCAGTATTACCACCTGTTGTTGTGGTTCCTAAAAGACTGGTAATGTTTATTTTTATTATAGACCATCCTTTAATAGCTTCTGGAACATTATTAGTTTGAATTAAATAACCTAGTCCTTCTACTAAAGCAGTTTTACCTATTCCTGGTTTTCCTACTAGTAGCGCACCTTTATCAGGTGATATTAATGCTAGAATCATTTCTTTAATTTCTTGTTCTCTTCCAATAGCAGGATTAGTTACATATTCTCTTGAACTTAAGTCTTCTCCATAATTTTCAATAACACTGAATTTATTTTCATTATTATCTAATTTATCTAAATCTAATATTTCATAATTAGTTTCTTCTGTTTCTAATATTTCTAGATCGCTATCCATTTAATCACGTCCTACTTCAGTAGTATAGCATAAATACAGGTATTTAAAAAGCACTTCTAGTGTGCTTAAAAGGGTATAATTTGTTTTTGATATCCACCTGAAACATCATAGCAATCATTAGCCAATATAAATGCTTTTTTATCAATTTTTTTCACAAGATGTTTAAATCCATAATATTTATCAACAGGAACTATTACTAAAAGAACTGGTGTTGTTTTAGTGGTTATTCCACCTTTACCAACTAGTTCGGTAACTCCTATATCTAAATTATTAAGTATATATTCTTGTATTTCTTCTGACTTTGATGATTTTACGTAGCACATTTTAGAATCTTTAACACCTAGTATTATCATATCTACTATTTTATTGTTTAATAATAAAATAAATACTGAATATATCGTCTTAGTAATTCCGAATGCTATAAATCCAGAAAATATTATAAATATGTTAGTCCATGTTGAACAAGTTCCCATTGGTAGTTTTGTATATTTAGATATTATTGCTGATATAGTATCACTTCCACCAGTATTAAATCCAGATCGATATATAAAGCCATAGCATATACCATACATTACAGATGTAAATAGTAATAATATAAACTTACTTTGAAAGTCAATAACAATTAAATTTGTTATTGGCAATGTTATAGATACCATCACATTAAATGTTAAGGCACCAAATAGTGTTTTTAATGTCATTTTCCGATCTAGAAAAAATAAACTAACGACTGCTAATATAGCAGTTGATGAATATAAAAATATTGTAGTATTTAAACCGGTTAATTCTTTTATAACAATCGCTAAACCAGACATACCACCTATTACAAGATTATTTCTTACTAAAACCAAATTATAGGTAAATGCCACAAAAAAAACTGCAACTAAAAAAGTTAATAATCTTATTATAAATTTATCTTTTTCAACTAATTTTAAAATTGATTTTTTATCCATCATTTATAACTCCTATTATAATAATACCATAATTAGATAATTTTAAAAATGGTTCAATCTATTATTTTTGCATATCTAATATATTTATGTTAGTATAAATTGCATAGGAGGTTACTTATGAATAATGATAATGTTTTATTAACTGCACCATATGAAAATATAAGTCAAGCTATAGCATATATAAGCAATCAATTAGATATTTTAGCTTTCAACGTTGAAACACAAAAAATTGATGAATTATCAACTAGTGAATTATCAAAGTATTTAAACGATATAGATACTTTAATAAGTTTATTTGAAGATAATTTACCAAGCATGATATGTTCTTTTAATAATATTAGAGAATCTTTTTATAGCAGTATGATAAAATCATCTTATAATGATAATAATAGAAAAGAAGTTAATGATTACTATTCTTCTAGTAAAACAAAATAATATCTCAAATTGAGATATTTTTTTATTTGATATTTTTATAATCAATATTAAATGCTCTTAATATTAAGTCTTTAATTTCATCTTCAATTAAATCATCAGTAGTTTGTGCATTATCATAAATTGTTATAGCGCTTATATCTAATCTTTTTCCTATCTTATTCATTAATAATATTAATGTCGCTTTTTTATTATTATATTCAATATTAACATCAGTTTGAACATTGAAAACATATTCATCATCAAATACAGCTGAAGTACGTTTATAATCTAAAAATGAAATTCCTTTTTCTTTTAATAATTTTAAATCTTCTATATGTTTATGTGTTGATTTAATATCTTTTGGATAAATTAAATCGTTTAAACTTTCAAAATCATAACTTGATAAAGCATTTAAAAACTTTTTTTCTAATTTTTTACTAGCGTAGTTACTAAATGATGGCCAATTATCTGTTTGAACGCTTTGTTTTGTAAAAGGAATGTAACCATGATTTATCTCAGTAAATATCATTATTGATAAATAAATTAGAATTATTCCTAAAGGAATTAATACAACACTTTTTTTAAAGATGTTTTTTTTAGTTAGTTTGGTATAAAAACCTACACTTTCATTAATTGTATTGTCTTTTTCTACTTTTTATTGTTTTTCTCCATTTAATATATCATTTACATTTACTTCTAATATTTTTGCTAATTTAGTAATAATGGTAATATCAGGATATCCTATACCTCTTTCCCATTTTGATACAGCTCTGTCAGTTACAAATAATTTTTCAGCTAGTTGTTTTTGAGTCATGCCTTTTTCTTTTCTAAGTTTTGCTATAAATAATCCCGATTTTTTTACATCCATAAATATTCTCCTTACTATGACTATTATAGTATAACTTAATTATAATGAAACAAACTCTTAGTTGAGTTAGTATTTTTAGACAAAATAAAAAACTCTTGCGAGTTTTTTTATTATTCGATAATTTCTGAAACAGTACCAGCACCAACAGTACGTCCACCCTCACGAATTGAGAATTGAGTACCAGCTTCTAAAGCAACTGGGCTAATTAATTCAACTGTCATATCTACATTATCACCAGGCATAACCATTTCAACACCTTGAGGTAGTTCAATTATACCAGTAACGTCTGTAGTACGGAAGTAGAATTGTGGTCTGTAGTTTGAGAAGAATGGAGTATGACGTCCGCCTTCTTCTTTACTTAATACGTAAACTTGAGCTTCAAATTTAGTATGTGGAGTAACAGATCCTGGTTTAGCAAGAACTTGTCCACGTTGTACTTGTTCACGTGAAATACCACGTAATAATACACCAGCATTATCTCCTGCTTCAGCAAAGTCTAGTTGTTTACGGAACATTTCGATACCAGTAACAACTGTTTTTTGAGTATCTTTTAAACCAACGATTTCAACTTCATCATTAAGTTTTAATTGTCCACGTTCAACACGTCCTGTAACAACAGTTCCACGACCAGTGATTGTGAATACGTCTTCGATAGACATTAAGAATGGTTTTGTGTTGTCTCTTTCTGGAGTTGGAATCCATTCATCAACAGCATCCATTAATTCATCAATTTTTTCTTCCCACTTAGGATCTCCTTCTAGAGCTTTAAGAG
>CAYYOP010000052.1:0-6133 GCA_964473435.1 uncultured Muribaculaceae bacterium
GGAGGAGTTGCATCTACTTCTGATATTACTCAAGGTTTACCTAGAGTAGAAGAACTATTTGAAGCAAGAATTCCTAAAGGTAAAGCAACAATAGCAGAAATCACTGGTAAAGTAGCATCAATTGAAGAAGCAAGTGGTAAATATAAAATAGTTGTTGAAAACGATGTCGACACTCGTGAACACGTAACTAACTATGGGGCAAAAGTAAGAGTTGAAATTGGAACGGTAGTTAATGCTGGAGATAAGTTGACCGAAGGTACAATCTCTCCAAAAGAATTACTTGCAGTAACAGATCCGATTACTACTCAAGAATATATCTTAAAAGAAATTCAAAAAGTTTATAAATCACAAGGTGTTGATATAGCAGATAAACATATCGAAATCATTGCTAGTAGATTAATAAACAAAATTAAAATAGTTGAACCAGGAGATACTAAATTGGTAGATGGCTTAACTGTTTCAATTAGAGAATTTACTGAACATAATAAAAAGGTTATCTTAGAAGGTAAAGTACCAGCAAGTGGTAGACCGATCATTTTAGGTATAACTAAATCATCATTAGAAACTGATTCATTCTTATCAGCAGCATCATTCCAAGAAACAACAAGAGTATTAACAGATGCAGCAATTAGAGGAAAAGTTGATGAACTAAGAGGACTAAAAGAAAACGTAATTATTGGTAAATTAATACCAGCAGGAACTGGTGCTAAACAATATTCAGATATTGAAATTATGTTAGAAAAAGAATATATGGCTGATGAGCCAAGTGAAGTTCTAGAACAACAATTTTTAGAAGATGAACAAGAAACTATAGTCGAAGAAGAATAGTTTCTTTTTCTATGGGAAAACATACTAAAAATAATTTAAATATATTAAAAAGAAGTAAAAGATAAATTTACATAGGATTATTAAGTCTTTTGTTTCTTTTTGTTTTAATTAGCTCAGGATCGTCAAAAGATCCATAGTAAACTAGTTTTAAATTCTTTCTTGAAAAAATATCTTAAATATAATAAACTAATAAGTAGTGATGTATATGGAAAATTATAAAAAAGTAGGATATATAGTGATGGCAATAATATTATTAATAACTATAATAATATTAATATTGATTCATTCTTTTAATAGTACCCCAGAGTCAGGAGATATTAAATCTACTACAACTACTAAGCAAGTAGAATATGGAAATTAATAAATAAGTAATCTAACTTATCTCTTAAAAACACGTCTAAGTGTTTTTTTTGTAGACTTTTTCATGTATAATGAAGTTACACGGTGGAGGTAGTAATGAAAGCATTAAAAAGATTTTTTGATAAATTAGAATTTGATGGAGAAGAAAATTTTGATGGTGTCAAAGTAGAGAAATGTGTTGTTAATAAAAATAAAGAGACATGGGATTTGTATTTAAAAAGTCCTGGAGTACTACCAATAATACCAGTACTAAACTTAATAGATAGATCTAAAAAAGGACTAGAAGATGTTAAAAAGATTAACATTCATTTTTCATATGATAATTTAAATGCTGAAGATATTTTAAGTTATATAAAATATTATATAGATTTATTAACTAAGAAGTCTCCTTCATTAATTAGTCTAAAAGATAATGAAATTATAATAGATGGAGAATTAATAACTTTTGAAGTAGTAAGTAAGATAGAAGCAGATAATTTAAAAAGCAACAGTACTAAAATAATTAAATGGTTAGATTCACTAGGACTAAAAGGTTTTAAAATAAATGCAGAAGTTAATGATGAAAAAAGAAAAAAGATAAAAGAAGAAATAGAAAATACTAAAGAAGTAGTAGTAATTCAAAAAGAACCAGAATTTAAAATAATTATGGGTGAACCTATAAAATCAAAAACAATGACTATAAAAGAAATACTTGGTGAAGAAAACAATGTTACTTTAGAGGCATACATTTTTGGAATGGAAGAATTTGTATCAACTAAAAGTAATTTTAGAATTTTAACTTTAAAAATAAGTGATCGAACTGATAGTTTAATTGCTAAAATATTTAGCAAAGATGAAACTGAATTTAACAATTTAAAAAAAGGTTTTAAAGTAGGTTCTTGGTATAAATTTCGAGGATATACTAAAAATGATACCTATGCTAGAGATTTGGTTTTAAATCTAAGAGATGTAGAAGAAATTGCTTCTAAGGATGTTAAAAGATCAGATAACGCAGAAATAAAAAGAGTAGAACTTCATGCTCATACTAATATGAGTCAAATGGATGGCTTAATATCACCTAAGAATTTAATAAAACAAGCAATAGATTGGGGACATAAAGCTATTGCTATAACTGATCGTAATGGTGCTCAAGCATTTCCTGAAGTGTTTAATTTTGTTAAAGGACATAATAAAGGAATAGAAAAAGAAGAAGATAAGTTTAAAGCAATATATGGTACCGAACTTACTTTAATAGATGATAGTATTAATATTATTAAAAATCCGATTGATGGTGATTTAAAAGATACTATTTACTGTGTCTTTGACGTTGAAACAACTGGATTTAATGCTGGTGGTGGCGACTCTATAATTGAAATAGGTGGAGTGTTACTTCAAAATGGAGAAATAATAGACACCTTTGATGAATTAATTAATCCTGGTAGAAAATTACCTCCTAAAATAACTGAAATAACAAATATAACAGATGATATGTTAAAAGATAAAGATACAGAAGAAAATGTTGTTATTAGATTTAAAGAATTTTTTAAAGACGCTGTCTTAGTCGCGCATAATGCTAAGTTTGATATGTCTTTTTTAGAAATGGCTTATGAAAAATATAATTTAGGAGAACTAAATAATTCTGTAATAGATACTTTAGAATTATCAAGAGCATTAGATCCTGATCAATTCCGTCATAGTTTAAGTGCTTTAGTAAGAAGATATGATGTAGAATTTGATGAAACTGGACATCACAGAGCTGATTATGATGCGGATGCAACGGCCAAAGTGTTTACTAAAATGTTATATAAAGTTGAGAGACATAATATTACAAATATCAAAGATTTAAATAATTTAGTACCTAAAGATGAAATCCATAAATTTGGACGATCATATCATGTAAATATTTTAGTTAAAAATAAAGTTGGATTAAAAAACTTATTTAAAATAATAAGTTATGCTAACACTAAATATTTATATCGTACTCCGAGAATACTAAGAAGTGAAATAGAAAAACATCGTGAAGGTTTATTAATTGGTAGTGGATGCTATGAAAGTGAAGTCTTTGTTGAAGCAAGAAGTAAAACAGAAGAAGAATTAGCAAACATAATAAATTTTTATGATTATGTTGAAATACAACCTATAGATCAATATGATCATTTACTTCAACAAGGTAACTTTTCTAATCATTTAGAATTAGAAAATAATATTCGTAAAATTATAAATACAACAAAGGATACTGGTAAAATAATTGTTGCAACAGGAGATGTTCATCATTTAAATCCAGAAGATAAAATTTATCGTGAAATAATAGTAAATCAAAAAGTACCAGGTGGAGGAAGACATCCTCTTGCTAGAAGTAATATTACCACTATACCAACAACACACTTTAGAACTACAGATGAAATGTTAGAATGTTTTGCTTATTTAGGAGAAGACATGGCAAATTTATTAGTATTAGAAAATCCTAATAAAATTGCGGATATGATTGAAAATGTAGAAGTAATACTTGATACTAAGGGAGTTCCTTATTCGCCTAAAATTAAAAATTCTGCTGAAGAAGTAAAACAAATTGTAGATGAAAAAGTAACTAGTATTTATGGAAAAGATGTTCATCCATTAATTCAAGAAAGAATCGAGCAAGAATTAGCAGGTATTATAAATGGCGGATATGATGTTATTTATTTAATCTCTCAAAAATTAGTTAAAAAAAGTAATGATGAAGGTTATCTAGTCGGATCTCGTGGTTCAGTAGGATCATCATTTGTAGCAACAATGATGGGAATATCAGAAGTTAATCCACTTCCAGCGCACTATGTATGCCCTAAATGTCAATATACAACATTTGAAAATGATCAAGGAGAAATGTTAGGTTTAACATACTCTAGTGGATATGATTTACCAGAAAAAGAATGTCCTAAATGTAAAGAAATAATGTTAAAAGATGGACAAGATATGCCATTTGCTACTTTCTTAGGATTTAATGCAGATAAAGTACCTGATATAGATCTTAACTTCTCAGGTGAATATCAATGGAAAGCTCATGAATATACAAAAGAATTATTTGGTGTTGATAATGTATATCGAGCAGGTACTATAGGTACAGTAGCAGCAAAAACAGCCTTTGGATTTGTTAAAGGTTATTGTGAAGATAAAGGTCTTGTTATGAAAAACATCGAAATAGAAAGATTATCCTTAGGATGTGTTGGAGTAAAAAGAACAACTGGTCAACACCCTGGAGGTATAATTGTTGTTCCTGACTATATGGATGTTTTCGATTTTACTCCATATCAATATCCTGCAGATGATGTAAACTCCCTATGGAGAACAACGCACTTTGATTATCATCCAATGGAAGATGAACTATTAAAATTAGATATACTAGGGCATGATGTACCTACTATGCATAGAATGCTTCAGGATTTAACAGGAGTAGATGTTACACAAATTCCTTTAAATGATAAAAAAATATTAGGTCTGTTATCTAGTCCAGAAGCATTAGGAGTAACTCCAGAACAAATAAATTGTCCGACTGGAACATTAGGAATACCTGAATTAGGTACTAGATTTGTTATAGGAATGTTAGTAGAAACTAAACCTCAAACATTTGCTGATGCAGTTAAAATATCAGGTTTATCACACGGAACAGACGTCTGGGCAGGTAATGCTTCAGAACTAATTAAAAACAATGTAGTGCCTTTTAGTGAAGTAATAGGTTGTCGTGATGATATTATGGTTTATTTAATAAACAACGGCGTAGAGCCTTTAAAGGCATTCAAAATCATGGAATTTGTTCGTAAAGGAATGCCTACTAGATTACCAGAAGTTTGGAAAGAGCACGAAGAAGTATTAAAAGAAGCGGGTATAGCAGAATGGTATATTGAATCATGCCGTAAAATAAAATATATGTTCCCGAAAGCTCATGCTGTGGCATATGTTATGGGAGCATTAAGAATTGCTTACTTTAAAATATATTATCCTATTGAATATTACAGCACTTATTTCTCAATAAAATGTAATGCCTTTGAAGTAGACACTTTAATAGGTGGAGAACAAGCAATAAGAAATAGAATAACTGAACTTGAAAGTAAAGGTTTTGAACAAACAAATAAAGAAGCAGAAATACTAGATGTTTTACAAAATGCACTAGAAATGGTAGTTAGAGGATTTACCTTTGATAATATACACTTAGAAAAAAGTGCTGCTAAGGACTTCTTAATAAGTGAAGATAGAAAATCTTTAATAATACCTTTCAGTGCTTTAGACGGCTTAGGAGAAAATGCAGCCAAACAAGTCATATTAGAACGTGAAGTAGGACCATTTATTAGTATAGAAGATGTTCAAACTAGAGGTAAAATAAATTCTACTTCAATAGATAAAATGAGATCGTTAGGTGTCTTTAAAAATTTACCGGAATCAAGCCAATTAAGTTTATTTGATTTTTAATATATGATATAATCAAAAACAGAGGAGATAAACAATGGAAAAAACTTATATTATGTTAAAACCAGATGCTATACGTAGAAAAAAAATCGGAAACATCATCGAAAGAATAGAAAATAAAGGTTATAATATTAAAGCGATGAAAATGTTTAATTTAGATGAAGATATTCTAAGAGAACATTATTCACATTTAGTAGAAAGACCATTCTTTCCAGAATTAGTTTCATTTATGACTTCAGGTCCAGTAATTGGAATGGTCGTCGAAGGAAATGATGTTGTTGTAGGTATGCGTAATTTAATGGGACCAACTATATGGGAAGAAGCTGCACCTGGAACAATTAGAGGAGACTTTGCTAATAACACAACTGAAAATTTAATTCATGGATCAGATAGTGTAGAAAATGGCGAAATTGAAATAAAAAGATTTAGTAAATTTTTAAACTAAATCTTTTTTTACGGAATAATACAATTGATTTTTAAGGTCAATACTAGTATACTTATTATTAGGTGAAAATATGAATGAAGT
>CAYYOP010000053.1:0-6088 GCA_964473435.1 uncultured Muribaculaceae bacterium
GATAACCAATACTAAAATTTTGTAGTGCAAAAAGAAAATTAGTTATCCCAATTTTCTTATATTCTTTTACTTCTGTTAAATTTTTAACACTTATTAAAACTTTATTATTTATCATCATTTTTTTTAATGCTTACTGATAAGCCATCTCCTATATCATAAAATTTAGTAATATAGTCATTGTTATTATTTAGAAATTCTATATAACGTTCGATACGATCAACGATTCCTCTTAAACTTTTTGTTTTTATTGAAGTTTTATTACTAACTAAACCATGAAATTTTAAATTATCAGTAATTATAACTCCACCTGGGTTTAAGTAATGACAAAACTTTTCAAAAAACTTTATATAACTACCTTTTGCAGCATCAATAAATATTAAATCATATTTATGACCAGCTAAATTAACATCTAAAGCATCGTTATATACTACTTCTATTCTTTTATCTAGAGCACATTTATTGATGTTTTTAACTGCTTCACGATATCTTTTTTCATCTCTTTCAATTGTTGTTATTTCAACATTTGAAGTAGCATTAGCCATAAGAATTGCAGAATATCCAATTGCTGTTCCTATTTCTAAAACTTTTTTTACATTATTTAATTTTATATATTTCATTATAAATTTAATTGAGTCTATTTCAATTACTGGAACATTATTTGTATCTGCGTAACGTTCCATTTCCATAATGACTTCTTTCATTAAATAATCCTCCTAGTATTCATGCCATAAACCTTCACGTTTTAATCTGTTTACTTCCGCACGATGTTCCGCTTCAGTTATATTAAAGTATGTCTTCTTCGTCTTATCGGCTACAAAATAGAAATAATTATGTTCTGTAGGTGCGATTACTGAATTAAGTGACGCTAGGCTTGGACTAGCTATTGGACCTATTGGAAGTCCTTCTACACACGTTCCTCTTGTATTATATGGATTGCATTCATTTAACTCTTTCATTGTTAAATCACCATCTGAGAAGTGTTTTTTAACAGCATAATATGTTGTTACATCTGAACCAAGTGTCCATCCATCTTTTAAACGATTATAAAATACTCCGGCAACTCCAGCGCGATCATCTGAAGCAGCACCTTCTAATTCAATAATAGATGCTAGAGTAACTAACTCATGAATATTGTAATTAGATGTCGTTATTTCTTCTTTATAAATACTTAATTTATCATCCATTGTACTTAACATTTTATTTATTATCTCTTCAATAGTAGCACTTTTTTTAATAATATATGTATCTGCAAATAAATAACCTTCTAATGGGTAATATATTCCTTCATTAAGGATATCATCAGTTAAGAACCAATATTGATCAATTAAAGTTCTTAAATAATCATCATCTGATATTTTTTCAAATATTTCATCTTCTGGAATTTCAAATGTTTCACTTATTTTTTTAACATAGTCAGTTAATCTTTTACCTTCAATAAAAGTAACCGTTAGTGTTTCATTTTCTATAGATTGACCACTATTTAATATTTTAATAATTTCGTTAACTGACATACTCTTTGATAGTTTATAAGTACCTGCATACATTTCTCTATCATTAACTTTTACATATAATTTAAAGAATAAAGCTTTTTTAATTATTTTATTTTGCTCTAGTTCTTCAGCTATTTTATTTTTTGACCAACCTTCTTGTACGATAAAATCTTCCATTGTCTCACTTTTTGAGTCAATTGGTGATAAATAATACAATGACGTAAAAACAAAAATAATTAAACAAATCGTTGCGATAACTGTTAATACTAAAATTATCTTTGAAATAATATTGTCTAATTTATTTTCCTTCTGGTTCATCTATTTCACTTGCTTTTTCTTGTAATGATGACAATAGGTTTTCTATAATTTGCCACTCTTTTTCAGTTTCAATAGTTCCTAGTGTACCTGTCTCATCTTCAGGATCATATGTATTAGCGTAAACTTTTACGTTTTCTTGCTCATCTAAAGTATTATCTGTAAAAATAATATAACTTTTTTTAGTTTCCTCAGAATCAAATGTAAATAAAACATCACATTCTAATACTTGCCCTTCTTGATTTGTAATTGTAAATTTCCCCGTACTTTTATCCATGTTTAACCAACTTTCCTTAGATAAGTATCTAGTATTATACTAGCAGATACTTCATCTATAATTTTCTTTCTTTTTTTTCGAGATACATCTGCTGTAATAAGCATATTTTCTGCTTCTACAGTACTAAGACGTTCATCTACTAGGTGAATTTTTAGATCTGTTTTAGATTCTAATAGTTTTTTAAATTCTAAACTACGTTCTGCAGCTGGACCTAAAGTATTATTCATGTTCTTAGGTAGTCCTAAAACTAATTGATCGATTTTTTCTTGTTCAATTATTATTAAAACTTCATTTATTAATTGATTTATATCATTAAACTTAATCAATTTATATGGAGAGGAAATAATACCCATTTGATCACTTTTAGCTAATCCTAGGGTTTTAGTACCTAAATCCATTCCTAAGTATCTCATTTATTTAAATAACCTTTTAATACCACTATTAAAACTTTACTTCGATCATACTCTGATATTTTTGCTCGAGCATTTTTATGAGAAGATATATATCCTGGATCACCACTTATTAAGTATCCGACCATTTGATTAATAGGATTGTATCCTTTTTCTTCAAGAGCCTCATAAACTTCATCTAGTGTTTTTTTCATTAGGGTATCTTCTAATTCTTCTATTTTAAAAAGATTTGTTTTTTCTAGCATATTTCATCACCTCTAGATATTCAATATTTTATCACAGCCAAAAAACATTTACAACCAAACTTAGATATTTTTTTAAGTTTAGGTTACCTTCCATTCTTAACTCAGTTATTTTTTCGATTCTAGTTTAGTTATTATTAATCAATAATGAATCAGAGATTGCGAATAGTTCTGGATTTAGTTTTGAACTTAACATTTCTGGCTTACTGGTAGTTCGTAATATGGAATTACCAGACGTCGGCTTCTCCAGGCATACTAGCATCGTAATAGTCTTTAAGTCCTACTGGTTGAATAATGCATACTTTACCGCCATCAGGAGTAGATATCCAAAAAAACCTGCTCTGATTTGCTTGATAATAAGTTGAAAAAGTTATATTTTTAAGTATAAAACCACTTGGTGCTTATAATACTATAAATTTTAAATTATTAAATAATGTATTTAACTTTTAATCGGTTTTTTTCATTTAAATTTAAATTTATTTTTTTACCAACACCATAAATAATTACTTCTATGTCTAAGTTTTCATAGTACCAAAATATTTTATCGGTAATAAGACTATCTAAAATCATTATAAAATCTATTTCTTTTAAGTTAATATTTTTATTAAAAACATAATTAATAATACCTTTTTTATATTTATTGCTTTTTGGTATTTCTTTTATATAACTTTCATAAAAACTTGTAATATAATAAGTGTTTTTTTCATTTAAATTTAATTCTTCAATTGATATTTTTTCTTTAATTTCAAGTAAAAAGAATCTATTATTATATTTATTTATTACATCAGAAAGTAATGGAACTCTTTCAATATATTTTTTTCCAAAGTTATATTTTAATAATTGGTTATAAGTAAAATATTTTACTAATCCAGTTCCATTACTTACTCTTGATATAAATGAATCATGAATTATAATTACTTTATTATCTTTTGTTTTTCTTAAGTCTAGTTCAACGCCATAGTAACCATTATTAAAGGCGTTATCAATTGCTGATATTGTATTCTCCCCTATTTTATCATTGTATAAACCACGATGTGCGATAAATTTCATAAAAAACCACCTAATATATTATATTAAGTGGTCTTGAATTATTCTTCTTGAAGAATGATTTCTTTAGTTGTCATTAAATCTGCAAGCGCTTCATCAACAGTTGGTTTAACTTTTTTATCTGTCATATTTAGATCAGAAATTAAATCATTTTCTTTTACTTCTATCTCAGTAAGTGTCTTTTCTTGTTCTATTTTACCTTCGTCTGTAATAACCTCTGGTTTATCCTTTTTCTTCTTTTTCCAAAAGATAAAATATGCGGCTACTCCAATAATAGCTAGTGCTATTACCACGATGATTACTATTAATAAAAATTTACTCTTCTTTTTTTCAACTGGTTGTTCTACTGGTGAAGTGGTCATTACTTCATCTTCATCTAGTCTCGTAACCGTTATATTATAAATTTTTTTATCATTTGTTTCTGATGAAGTGATTGTTATTGTAATAACATTTTCTCCAACTATTAAATTATCTGCACCTTTTATTTCTACTTTAGCTAACTCATCTTCCGGTGTAGCTATTATATCTAAAGAAGTTGTATCATTAGGTACTTTTAAAGTATAGTCTAAATTTTCTTTATCAAACTTTTCAGTAAGTTTAAAACCATCTATATCTATACTTGCTAGAAAAGATGAATTATCAGTTGTAACACCTCTATAAATAATTAATTCATATGATGAGTTGGAACTGCCATCTTCACTTATTGTAGATATATTTAAAACATTTTTACCTATTTCTAACTCTGGTCTGTTTTGATTATTATAATTAGTACATCCTGTTTCGCATTTAATTTGTACATTACACATATCACACTTGGTAGTTATAGTTACGGTTTTAATAGTATCTCTTAAGTTAAAAACTTTATAACTATTACCACTACTATTAAATGATGGAGTTAAAGTTCCAGAAGATACTGATAACCCAGTTAACTTTGAATTACTACTTTTTGGTCTAGCAGTAGTTCCTGGTGTTAAAGTAATAGTTTTTTCATGGTTTGCACCAATTTTAACATTATTATCTTTATCGGTAAATTTTATATCACTAATAACAATTTTAGAATTTGTTGTATTATTGATTAAATTATTGTTAGTTATTTGTAATTTAGCAATTGTAAGGTTTGTAAAATATCCTTCATTTACAAACAATGTTGCTCTTGTTCCACTAACTTCTCCTAATATAGTTGAACTTTTATTTAAAGATAAAGTAACTAAACTAGCATCTGATGTACTAATAGTAAATTCTACTTTAGTTATTCCTTCAGATTCAGCAGCAGTGATTTTTATATCATTTGATCCACTACTACCTCCAGTAATAGTTTTATCTCCATCAAATGATAATGATGCCGCATTAACATTTATTATTCCAAATATGCTTATTATAAAGGTATATATAATAACTCTTATTGTTTTTTTCAATTTCACAACCTCTTTACTATAAAATAATTTTATCATATCCAGTTATTTTTGCAAGTTGTTAATTATTTGACAAATACTATACATAATAACTATATTAACTTTAGTAATATTTCATTCATTATATAAAGTTTACTTGGATTTATAAAAATCTTGCCATTTTTATAAATTAAATCTTTATTCTTTAATAATGGTTTTACTGGAAAAACATCTTGAATATTAACTTCATACTTATCAAAGAATTCTTGAAGATCTATTCCTTCTAATTTTCTTAAACCTAACATAAGTTCATATTCCATTACTTCTTGTCTTGATAATAGAGTCTCTTCTTTTCTATAGTTTCCTTCGCAATAGGCATCTATATTTTTAGTATTCTCATATCTAAAACCGTTCATATAACCAGCTGCACCTAGTCCAAAGCCATAGTATTCTTTATTATTCCAATATGTTAAATTATGTTTTGAATAATATCCATCTTTAGCAAAATTACTTATTTCATATTGAATATACCCTTTAGACTTTAATCTTTTAACTATATAATCAAACATTAGAAATTCTTCATCTTCATCAATGTTTTTTTCTCCTCTTATTTTAATTTTAGTACTATCCTCTACTATTAGAGAATAGGTGCTTATATGTTCAGGATTTAATTTTAAAAATTGTTTTACATCTTTTTTTAATATATCTATATTTTCATTAGGTATTCCATACATTAGATCTAAACTAATATTATTAATACCTTTATTTCTAATCATTTCCATTTTTTCTTTAAGATCATTAATTTCACTAATACGTTCCATAAATTTTAATTTATCAACGTTAAATGATTCTATCCCAATACTAATACGATTAACACCATTAGTTTTTAAAATATCTATAAGTACTTCAGAAATAT
>CAYYOP010000054.1:0-6029 GCA_964473435.1 uncultured Muribaculaceae bacterium
TACGATAATTATGTTCTAATTTAATTACTTTACAATTTTTAAAATCTTTTTCAAAGTTTATTATATTTCTAAAGTCTGCTTGTCTAAAAGCATAAATACTCTGATTCATATCTCCTACAACAAATATATTTTTATATTTGTTAGATAATAAAACAGACAATTTATATTGAACTGGGTTAGTATCTTGATACTCATCTATCAAAATATATTTATATCTTTCTTGATATAAATCTAATAAATCTTTATGTTCAGTTAAAAGTCTTACTGGCAATAATAATAAATCATCGAAGTCAACACTTGAATTATTTAATAACTTTCTTTGATATTCATGATAGATATCTACAACTATTTTATCAATGTGAGTATTAAATAATTTATCTAGTTCCATATTAGTTAACATTTGATTTTTAATAAAACTAATTCTATTTCGAATATAGTATGGACTATATTGTTTAGAATCTAAATTCTTTTCTTTTAATATTTTTTTTATAACTGATAAAGCGTCATCACTATCTATAATAGTAAAAGTACTTGTTAAGTTTAATTTTTCATAATTCTCACGAATTATTCTTAATCCTAAAGAGTGAAATGTTCCTATAAAAGAAGAAACAGTTCCAATCATATTATAAACTCTACTACGCATTTCTGCTGCTGCTTTATTAGTAAAAGTAATTGCTAAAATATTATGGTCCGGTACCCCTTCTTCAATTAAATTAACAATTCTAGTTGTTAATACTTTTGTTTTTCCAGATCCAGCACCAGCCATTACTAAAACAGGTCCATCTTTATGGGTAACTGCTTCTTTTTGCTCTTTATTTAAGTTCTCTAAAATTTTCATAAAGATACCTACTTTCCAACTTAATTATATCATTTTAAGATAGATTAAAAAAGACATTCAGTTAAGAATGTCAAATAAATGTACGCTTTTATTTTATAATACCTTTCGCACTTAATTTGGCTTTTAATTTATCATAAACATATGGTACTTCATAGTAATCATTTTCTTTTATATTATTTTTATTAATATGAATATTTAAATACTTAGCATTGCTTGGAGTTATTATGTTTAAATCTTTTAATCTTTTAACAATATTTTTATAACTAACTCTATAATTGTTACTAAAGATTTCTATTTCTCTAAAATCTATTCTAATTCTTTTCTCATCAAATTCTTCTAATAATGATGTTTTTGGTATTAGTAGTGCTAAAGCAAACCTTGTAGTAAGATCATCTTTTATATAATCATTTATAATTAATAACTCTCCTAGATATTTAGCAATACTAAATCTTTGTTCATAACTATCTTTTGCTTCTGGTACTACTATAACTGGAACATTATTAACTATTTCATAAAAACCTATAAAATCTTCAGTATGTTCATTATTAGGTATAGTTATTATCATCATACTATTATTTTCTAATAAATATACTAAATTAGATATTGGATCTTTAATTGGAATCGTAAAGAATATTCTTAGTTTAGTTGCTAAACTTTCTGCTTCTTCTAATGTACCAACGATATGAACACCAAATTTATTCTGTAACGTAATATCAGATAACTTTAATAAATTAAAGTATGCATCTACTTTTGAAGTTATTAAATCTTTTATTTTTAATTTTTTTATCTCTGGAGTTTTATCATTAACTTTAAAATTAGCAAATTTTAAAGTTATTGTTTCTTCTACATTTAAAATATCTTCAATTGTTACTTCATATGCTTTAGCAAATTGTTCTAAACGCTCTAGGGACGCTATGATTTGATTTCTTTCATATTTTAAAATAGCGGGAGCAGATATACCTAATTCTTTTCCAGCACTCGCCATAGAAAGATTTGCTCTCATTCGATATAGTTTTAAATTTTCACCAACAGTCTTTTTCATTTTATCACCTGTTAATATTCTGTTACATATATTCTAACTCATTAACTAATTAAAGTAAAGAAAAAAATAGTTACCTATTTTAATTCTTTTTTAATTTCATTTATAATATTACGTTTGTTTTTTTCATAATTTCCTTCAAATCTAATCCCAGATGCTTTTGAATGACCACCACCATCAAACTTTTTAGAAATTGCTGATACATCTAAATAATTATTCGATCTTAAACTAACTTTATATAGATCAGGTTCTTCTTCAATAAATATCACACTTACTTCTATACCTTTTAAGTGTCTTCCCAATTCAACAAAAATTTTTGGAGAATCAAAGGGGTGTTTTTGTATAATATCATATGTTAAAAAAGAAACTGCTATTTGATTATCAATAATTTGAAAATTATTGATAACTTCTTTTTTTAACATTAAATAATTCATATCATAATTTGGTTTAACAAAATTATAATACATCTCATTATGGTTCAAATCATATGTTAATAACTCAGAAGCCATGTCAAATGCTCTACTAGTAGTATTACTATGAGCAAAACCACCTGTATCAGTTAATAATCCTAAATATAAATAATATGCTATATCAGGAGTTAACGGGATATTATTTTCTTTCATAAATTGATATATTACCATCGTTGCTGAAGAAGCACTTATGTCAATATAATGTGTTATATCATCTGTAATTTCTACATTATGGTGATCTAAAACAATTAACTTATGACTCTTATCATATAGATATTCTAAACTACCTAGTCTGTTTTTAGCATTTAAATCTACCATAATAGTCAAATCATAATCTTTATTAGTTTCTAAAAGTAATTCTTCACTTTTAGGTAAATACTTCATAAATTCTAATCTATTAGTGATTAAAGCATCTACTTTGATATTTAAACTTTCTATTATTAACTTTAAAGAAAGCATACTACCTATTGCATCTCCATCAGGATTTAAATGCGTTAAGATAAGAACGTTTTTTGCTTTCTTTATTTCTTCATATATATATTTTAGATTATTATTCATAACTTCACCTTTTCTTTATTAATTTTATCACAAAGTAAAACAAACTACTATTTACAAAGCAGTTTGTTCTTATATATTACTTAACAACGAAAGTTATCTTTTTTATAATATTTATTTTTAAAAATGTTTCCAGTATTATTCTTCTATAATACTTAGGTTGTATTCTTTTAAAAATTTAATAAATTCTTCTTTAAAGTTTTGTAATTCTTCACTTGTTAGTGTTTTATCCATTGAACCTACAGTATACTTAATTGTTACTTTTTTTACTGTTTCTTCCAAATATATATCTATAAGTTTGTAGTCTATAATTATAGGACTTTTAAAATTAATTAATATTTCTTCTAGTTTATTATAATATTCTCCTCTATTAGTAAGAATAGTATAGTCTAGTTCTGTTGTTGGATATTTACTTATTTCTTTAAATATATTTTTTTGTAGTTCTATATTTAAATATTCATTGAAATCAATTTCTAATACTACAAAGCAATTCTTTTTACTTATTTTATTTGTTACTTTTTTAGAGAACACTTTAATTTGCCCTATTATATTATTATTTACAATAATATTTTGAGTTAAGTCTTGGTGATAATAGTCTTCTGAAGTAGCAAATTCAAAGATAGGTTCAATATTTTTTAATTCTTTAAAAATATTGAATGTTATTTCTTTTATTTTGCTATAAGTTTGTTTTAAGTTGTCTTCTTTATCACTTAATAAAATACTTATCATTTTTTTGTTTTCATTATCTTTAATAGTTGTTGCTATTTCCATAATACTAATTTGTTCATATTTTTTAATATTTGTTTTAGCAACTTCTAATAAACTTAAATTTAAATCATCTCTTAAGATGTTATCTTCATTTTTTCCTAACAAAGTGACATTTTCTTTTGTTATATTTAATTCTTTTAAGAAATTTGTATGATTCCATAAATAAGTATGAACTTCATTTATTTGATACTTAGTTGCTAAATATTTTTTTAGTTTATATGATTCTTCATATTCAGGTTCTTCTTGAATGAATGATAAATCCATTTTTATTGCTTTTGGTTCAAAGTTTTCATATCCATATATGCGAGCAATTTCTTCTATTAAGTCTGCTGCGATAGTTACATCTTTTGTTGATCTGAAGGTAGGTACTAGTACTTTAAAGTCTTCTTGATTTACTTCTACTTTAAATTCTAATGATTCTAAAATGTTTTTAACTATTTTATCTTCTATTACAAAGTCTAAATATTTATATAATAAAGATTTCTTTAAAGTTATTTCTTTTTCTTCAAATTTATTTGGATAGACATCTGTTATATCAGTAGCACATTCTACTTCTGGGTTTATATCTTTTAATAACTTTATAAATCTTTTTGTTGCAGTTAATGTTAAATTTGGATCTAAACTTTTTTCAAAGCGGGATGATGCTTCTGTTCTAAGTCCTAGTGATATAGCAGTTCTTCTAACAGTAGTCGCCTCAAATGAAGCACTTTCTAAAATAATAGAATCTGTATCAGCTACTATTTCACTTTCTAGTCCTCCCATTACTCCAGCAACAGCAAAATATTCTCCACCATTTTTAATCATTAAGTCTTTTGATGATAAGGTTCTTTCGATTCCATCTAAAGTTGTGTATTTATCATTATCATTTGCTAAGCCTATTTCAATGTTTTCAACTTTTCTAGAATCAAATGCGTGCATTGGTTGACCTAATTCAAGCATAATGTAATTTGTCAAGTCGACGGTTAATTCTATACTTTTCATTCCTGTATAATATAAGAATATTTGAATCCATAGAGGTGCTGTTTTAGTTGTTATATTATCTAATTTAATACCTGTGTATCGATAGCACAATTCTGGATTGTTTATTTTTATATCTAATTCTTTATTTATTTTGTTTGGCTCATTTAGTTCTAAAGGTAATAACTGATGTCCAGTTATAGCAGCTATTTCTCTTGCTATTCCATAGTGCCCCCATAGGTCTGGTCTATTAGTTAATGACTTATTATCTATTTCAACAATAATATCATTTATTGGTAATATTTCTTTTATATCAATTCCTAATGGAGTATCTTCTGGTAGTTCAATTATTCCATCATGATTGTCACTAATACCTAGTTCTTTTCCACTACACATCATTCCATATGAGTCTATTCCAACTAGTGGTCTTTTACCTATTTCAATTTCTCCGATGTGTCCGCCTACGTTTATTAGCGCTCCTATTAGTCCTACTTTGACATTTGGTGCTCCACAAACTATTTGGACTATTTCTTTTCCATTATCAACCTTTAAAACTGATAACTTATCTGATTTCGGATGTTTTTCACACTCTAATATTTTAGCAGTTACTACTCCATCAAAGTCATTTCCTTTTATTTCAATTCCTTCAACTTCAGCACTACGAATAGTAAAGGTATCCCATATTCCTAAAAAGTCTATTTTTTCACTATTTTTAATATGTTTTTTTAATATATTACATGATATTTTCATTCTTTCACCTACCTAACATTAAACTGTTCTAAGAATCTTAAATCTCCTGAATTTAAGTTTCTAATATCACCAATTTTATATTTCATCATCGCTAATCTTGTTAAACCTAACCCAAAGGCAAATCCTGTATATACCTCTGGATCAATTCCGCTCATTTTTAGTACTTCTGGATGAATCATTCCACAAGGACATAATTCTATCCAACCAGTATTTTTACAAGTTTGACAACCAGTACCACCACATATAGTACATGAGCAGTCTAGTTCAAATCCTGGCTCTACAAAAGGGAAAAATCCTGGTCGTAATCTTACTTCAATATCTTGTTTAAATACTTCTCTTAGCATACCTTTCATTACATAGATAACATTACTAATTGAAATGTTTTCATCAATTACCATTCCTTCTAATTGATAGAATGTATTCTCGTGAGATGCATCTAAATCTTCATTACGATAAACTCTACCTGGCGCACATATTTTAAGTGGCGCTCCATATTTATTCATCGCTCTTACTTGTACAGGACTTGTATGGGTTCTTAATAATAAACCATTACTTAACCAATAAGTATCTTGCATATCTCTAGCAGGATGGTTTTCTGGTATGTTTAATGCTTTAAAGTTATGATAATCATCTTCCATTTCTGGTCCATCTA
>CAYYOP010000055.1:0-5926 GCA_964473435.1 uncultured Muribaculaceae bacterium
GGTATATAATTTAATTTATACTCTTTTGAAAGTGATTTTAATTCATTTAATGTTATGTGACTTCCCTTAATATTATCATTAACATCAATCAAAACATAATTTGCTTTTTTTAACATATAAGTTAAACCAGGACATACTTCTATATCTCCAGTAATCGCTAAGGTTTTATCTTTTTTAGTAAATAAATATCCATAGCAATTTTTCAAATTACCATGTTTAACTTTTATTGAACTTAAATATAAGTCTTCTAGTATTTCATTTTTTTGAACAGTTAATGCATCTATAAAATGTATATTTGAGTTAGCAATATATTTGTTTAAACGATTATTAAATGCTAACAATGTTAACTTTTCTAATTTTCTTTTTAATTCCTTAGGGCCTATTATTATTAACTTTTCTTTTCTTTTTCTAACATATTCATTTAAAATTATAAATGGTAAATCAAAATAATGATCACCATGAAGATGAGTAATAATTATTATCTTAATATCTTCTATTTTTTTGTCTAAACGTTTTAATTCTTTTAATACACCCGGTGGAGTATCAACTAGAATAGTATCATTTATTAAGAACGATGAATTAAAATTTTCACTAGTTATATTCCCTGTTCCTATAATTTTAACATCCATTATTCTTCACCTTTTCTCTTAAAACTTTAATTACTTCTTATTATTTCTTTTAAATAATGATTTAGAAAGTTTCATTATATCTTTTTCTGGTTCTTCTATCTGTTCTATTTCTTGCTTGATTTTTAAATTTAATTTAATTGTTAATATTTTTCTGTCTTCTGATAAAGTGTTTTTATTACTTTCTATATAAAAATCACCTAAATAACTTTTCGCTATTTCTAATCCTAAGACATAAAAATTACTAGGAATCCTTTCAGTTTTATTCATTGGTCTTCCATCTTTTCGATAAAGAAAGACTGTATCTAAAGCTATTCCTGCTGACATTTCGTATGGTAAGTTATTTGGAATGAATTTAAAACCATTTGATGAAGGCACTTGAGGAAAGTTTACTTCTTTTTGTTTGGTTTTAATCAAGTAAATTTCTTCGATAGCATTCATCATATAATCAAGATTTTTACATTCCTTATCTAGATGTTGATTACTAGATTGTAATTCTTTAGACATAGAATTGTATTCATTTGTTTTTATTTTGTATAAATTTAAAGTTTCTGAAGCTTTCGATTTTAATTCTGTTAAAGACATCTTTTTATACTCATTCCAATCTAAGATATAATTTATATTTTTAAAGAACTCAATATGTTCTGGTTCTTCAAATATTATAAATTCATCTTGGTTGTAATCGGTAATCTGAATAACACGATTAAGCATCTTTAAATAAAGAAAAGTTGGTATTGTATAGTTAGTTCCATTAAAATATGCTATATCCGTTTTTGAATATATAATTTTTCTTTTCCGTTCTCAACATTAAGTATTTCCATAATAACCTCCAATGATTTTATTATATCTTAAGTTTTATATATAGTCTATATTTTAAATTAAATATAAATTTAACTAATATAAACAATATTATTAATCATTATATTTATTTTCTTCATATAATTATATATAGGAGTTGTTTTAATGAACAAAATAATAAATCGCGCTACTGCTAAAGGGATACATAATGATTTAGAAACTATTATTCATTCAAATGAAAATACGATTTTTTTACTAGATAAGTTAGGCATAGAAAAATCTGCTAATAAAACTTTTTGGGCAATTGACACTCTAACTTATACTATTAAAATAACTAATCCATCAAGTGCACATTATAATGATATAATTATTAAAGATATACTTGAACCAAAGTTAATAACTTTAATAATTGAAAGTATAAGAATAAATAATGTACCTATTAGTTATGGGATGGTTTCCTATATTGATGGTGTTTTAATTATCAATTTACCAAGCATTAGTTCAAAAGAAACGATTGTAATTGAATTTCAAGTAATAAAAAGAAATTGTGAAGTTTTCAAATTAGATAATTACGCTACTATATCATTTAGTTCAAATAATATTTCAAAGTCTAATATTGTAACAGTCTTTGGCATCTCATCAGTTTGCAGATGCAAAGAATCTCAAAAAAATTTTATAGCAAAAAATAAAAATCATTAAGATTTTATTTTTATATATGTTATTGCAAAATTTATTGTGCTTCTATAATCCAATTTATATCAGTTTTATATATTGTATTAGTTATTATTGGCACAACATTAAGTTGTAGTAAAATCCCTTCGTCTGTACTCCATTCAACTTCTATTTCGCCAGTTGTTGTTCCATCTGATGTATAGACTAAAACTGGAGTACTTGATAAAACTGTCATATTTCCTATATCATCTATAAAAACAAGTCCATCATTCAAAGATACTCCGTTTTCATTAGTTAATTCTTGATTAATAAAAGCATATAAATTCCAAACTGTTGGATATATTCTAGAATCATCTACTACTACCTTTAACAGGCTGGAACGATTACATAATGTTGGGGATAATTGAAAAGGTGTTGTTGAGAAACTTACTTGTTTAGTAGCTGATAATATACTTAAATCTCCAGAAAATATTATTTGTACCGTTCGAAATCGATATAAAAAACTATTACTTAAATTAGAGACAAAAGATATTTGAGTTCCTATTCCAAGTGGCGTTGTATATGTATATAAATACTTTCCAGTATTATCAGCTTGAACATAGTGATTATTACCATCAAAATTTATTCGAACATCTGCATATAGTGTTGTTATACCACTTATTTCAGTAGATATATCTGTAATAGGATTAATAGATAAAGATGGTCTTCCCATTGATAATACTTTGGTATTATTTATTAGAAAATTATTTAAACTTGGCAAAGAACTTATTTCTCCAGTAGTTAAATTATTTGTTAATACTGTTGTAGTTATCGCTGTTATATTACCAGTTATTACCAAATTATTTAAGTTTTCTATTTTATACCAAGAATACTCTGGTATATTATAAATATCTCCGGCTGATGCTATAGGACTAAGTGTTGTCCACCTATTATATTGGGGAACATTTAAAGAATAAGGTATGGTAAAGACCGAATATATTGCATTAGAAGGTCTATTATAAAAAATTACCGAATTAGGATTATTTAAGTTTAACGAAGCAGAAAGACTTGCGAATCTTAAGCAATAATTTCCAACTGCTCCCGCATAATCGCTTACCATCTTTAAAGATGAACCACTATTCATTTTAAACTCTCCTACTATATTCCAGGTAGCATTAGATCCAAATTGCAAATTTTGAGTTATATTTAATTCAGCATTATTGTCTATTAAAACCGAATTAGTTTCATGGCTATTTACATAACCCATCCCATAATTTACTTCTATATTAGTTGTAGAATCACTACCAAAAATCATATTTACATAACTTGCAGAACTTACATAATATAAGTAATTATCTGCATTTATATAAACATTCGAATTTGGTAAAACTTTTAAATAAGGATATACTCCTCCTACAACATTTCTAAACCAAAATATTGATGTGGCTGTTGAAGTACTTTTTATATTAACGGTACCACCTAAAGTCACATTTCTGGTTTCAGCAACTTCGTTTGCAGGAGAATAATTTGTTGCTATATGAATGTCAGAATCTATTATATTTAACGATGAGTAAGGCGCAAATGAAAGTTGTGGCCCAATATAAGTTATATTAATATAACTAATTACTACACTACTTAAAAAAGAATAATCATAAACACATATAACTCCATAATAATTTCTTCCAGTTATATCAATGTTTTGAACTGTTATATTCATACTACTGGAACTTGATAAATTAATTGTTTGAGATGCTGCTGAACTATTATAATCAATATATGTATATCGAACATTTTCATATGTACCATCAATAGTTAAAGTTGTCTTTGATGGATTGATATTTATTCCTCCACTTAAGGTTATATTACTACCAAAATAAACTAAATTATATGTATTATTTCCTTCTAAAACAGTTTTTAATTCATTATAATTATAAACAACTACTGTTTCACTATCTATAATTGTCATTTTTTATCACCTATATTATTATATTAGCGAATTAAAAAGTCAATTAATCAATAAAACCATAAACAAAGATAAACTTGCTGCATAAATTAAAGTAAGACGTGTTCAAGGAGGTGTTTTTTTGAACGAATTAATAAATATAGCATCATCAGTTGGTGATTACGAAGGTTTATCAACTGAAATGACTACAGAAGCTGTAATTACTCAATTAGTTGATAATTTAACAATTAGCAAAGCTGCTGACAGAGTATCATGGGCTACAGGTTATTTAACTTACACAATTACTGTTGATAATCAAAGTACTAGTCCATATGAGAGTCCTGTTGTAACTGATACAATTGATCCAGCATTAGCAACATTAGTTGACGGTACTGTTACAATAGACGGTGTACCAGCAGTTAGCCCTACAGATTATACTTTCGATATTTTAACTGGTTTATTAACTGTAAATTTAAGTGATGTATTAGCAACGACAGATGTTGTAATAGAATTCCAAGTTAAAAGAGTTTAAAAAAAACAAAATAAAACACCAAGTTAGTGATATTACTCAATCACAAACTTGGTGCTTTTTAATTATTAATTTTTCTTAACGAACTCAGACTTTAAATTCATTGAACCAAATCCATCTATTCTACAAGAAATATCATGTCCATCACTAGAATTATATATTAATTTTATATTTTTAACTCTAGTACCTTTTTTTATCGGTGAAGAACTTCCTTTTACTTTTAAATCTTTTATTACGACAATAGTATCACCATCTTCTAAAACATTATCATTAGAATCTTTAATGATTTCTTTTGAAGTTTCTTCCTCTAAATCCAAATTCCATTCATATGCACATTCAGGACAAATAAGCATATTCTCACTTTCATATGTATATTCTGAACCGCACTTTGGACAATTCGGTAATTCATTCATTTTTTCTACCTCCAATTTGTAGTATTATTATAGCAAATGTCATCAATAATTCAAAATGAGTTAATATCGCTATAAACATTATGCTTATATATTATATTTTTTCATAAAAAAAATTTATCATAAGATAAATTTTAACTTACATTGGTAGCGGCGGAGAGATTTGAACTCCCGACCTATCGGGTATGAACCGAGTGCTCTAGCCAACTGAGCTACACCGCCATAGATACGGATTAAATAAACTTCATCTAATCCGTAAAATAATTATAACAAAGAAATAATGGTTTTACAACCCCTATTTTACTGATTTGTCTTTTGCCCAAAGTGGAGCAAATTCTATTCCAGAGAAGTTTTCTCGATCATAATTATATACTTTATATCCTAATCCTACGCATGACTTAACAGAGCCATTTTCATATTCTGTCACTTTATCAAAAGCACAGAAAATTGGTTCTTTGTCTATCTTAGTTAAAATAATGTCAGTTAAACAAATTTCACTAATCTCGTTGCTATTGATGTATTTTGTGGAGTTCCAGCAGCATACATTGTCATAAAAAACAACGCTACTAAGAATGCTCCAAAAATTATCAATCTTTTTTTGTTTAACATTTTATTTCCTCCTATTTTCAAAATTCAAGGTTTTTTCGTAATATATTATATGTGACAATTTATTTAGTGATAAAAAAAGTAGTTTAAACTACTTTTCCCATTTTATTAAAAGGATATACTTTAAAAATTACTTGTCCTTTTATATCTTTTTTGTTTCTTAGTCCGAATTCTGGTGTACGACTATCTACTGATTCATCACGATTATCTCCTAGTACAAGGTACATATTATCTGGTATGACACCTAATAGGCAATCTTCAATAGAACAAATATCTTCAAAAAGAAAGTTTGAGGTAGTAATATCTTCAGTTATTTCTCTAAAATCCTTTTTATTCCTCTTTAGTTATTGCATTTTCTGAAACA
>CAYYOP010000056.1:0-5913 GCA_964473435.1 uncultured Muribaculaceae bacterium
GATGGTCAAGGAAATAAAATCGATCCTGAAAACGCTAATTCTTTTAAGTTTGAAAAATTTATTTTCGATGCCTTTTCATTAACAGAAAAGATGCTATTATTAAGAGTAAATGAAAAAGAAAGTTTTGCTCCAGTAAAGAATAAAGTAGGTATCAATTCAGTTGAAACAGCAGTTAAGTTATACCTTGAAAATATGAATTAACTAAAAATGAAAAAAATGATAAAAAATTGTTGACTTTAATAATGTTAATATGATAATATTAAATCAGCCAAAGAAATGATTCGTTATTTCTCTGGCTACTGAACCAAACATGATTCGTTATGTTTGGTTCATTTTTAATTTATAAGCATTATTCATTGGAATATCCTACTAGCTTTTGATATAATAAAAAGGATGGTGTATTCCAATTATAAATGTAAACTTTATAAAGTATACATTAAGAATTAAACGTTCTAACGAAAGAGAGTTGAATGAGTACTATGGCAGTAAATAGAAGTGAACTTAGAGAAAAAATAATGACTATTATTTACCAAATATCTTTATACAAGATTAATGGTCTGGAATATGATGTCGATGAAGTAATTAGTGAAAATGTTGATATAGAAAACGAGTTTGTTAAAGATATGGTTTACGGAGTAATTACATATTTTGATGAATTAGGAGATATTGCTAATAAGCATTTAAATAAATGGACTATTGAACGTTTAGATAATGCTGGAGCAGCTATTTTAAGAATGTCTATATATGAAATAAAATATAGTGATACACCACCAGTAGTAGTTATTAATGAAGCTATTGAATTAGCAAAAAAATATAGTGATGAGGCAGTTCGTAAAATGATAAATGCTGTACTTGATAAGGTGATAAACGAATAATGGAAAAAAGATATATTACCGTAACAACATTAAATAAATATTTAAAAAACAAATTTGATACCGATCCTCATATTCAAAAAGTATATTTAAAAGGAGAAATATCTAATTTTAAAGGTCATACTAGAGGTCATTTATATTTTACTATTAAAGATGAAGGAAGTAGAATAAATGCTGTGATGTTTCAATTTAATGCTAATAAGTTAACCTTTACTCCAGAAGATGGAATGAAAGTTTTAGTTGAAGGTAGAATAAGCATTTATGAAGCAACTGGTGCTTATCAAATATATATTGAAAATATGGAAGAAGATGGCTTAGGAAACCTTCATTTAAAATATGAAGCATTAAAAAAAGATCTTGCTGAAAAAGGCTTGTTTGATGAAAAACACAAACAACAATTACCTAAATATCCAGAAAAGATAGGTATTATAACCGCACCAACTGGAGCGGCTGTTAAAGATATATTAAGTACAATTAAAAGAAGATATCCAATATGTAAAACATATTTGTTTCCTTGTTTAGTACAGGGAGAATTAGCTAAAGATGATATTGTTAAACAAATAGAAGAAGCAAATAATCATGATCTTGATTTACTTATAGTAGGCCGCGGTGGTGGATCTATAGAAGATTTATGGGCTTTTAATGAAGAAGTAGTAGCGAATGCTATATTTAATTCTAAACTACCAATAATAAGTGCTGTAGGACATGAAATAGATTTTACAATAGCAGATTTTGTTGCTGATTTAAGAGCGCCTACACCAACTGGAGCAGCAGAAATAGCCGTACCTAATATTGTAGATTTAAATGTTTTAATTAGCCAGTATCAAATTAGAATTACTAACTTAATTAATCACACTTTAAAATCACATAAAACAAAACTAGATAATTTGCAGTTTAGTTATGTGTTAAAAAGTCCCTTAGCAATATATGAACAAAAAGAACAAAAATTAACTACTTTAGTAAATAGTTTAAATAATATAATTACTAATAGTATTCAAATTAAACAAAATAAATATGATCATTTAAAAACTAATTATATATTAAATAATCCTGAAAGTTTATTGATCAATTATCAAAACAAATTTAATTTAACTTTAAATAAATTAGAACTATTAAATCCTATTGCAATTTTAAACAAAGGATATAGTGTTGTTAAATATAATGATAAAATTATAAAAGATATAAAAGATCTTAAAAATGGAGACAATATAAATATAAAATTACATAAAGGTGAAATAGAAGCCAAAGTAGAGAAAGTAGGTTAAGCATGGAAAAGAAAAAATTTGAAGATTTGATGTCTGAATTGGAAAAAATCGTCAAAGATTTAGAAAATGGAGAAATTGATTTAGAAGCATCAATAGAAAAATATACAGAAGCGATGAAACTTGTAAAAATCTGTGGAGATAAACTAAATAATGCATTAGAATCTGTCAATAAAATAAGAAATGAAAACGGCGAATTTGTTGATTTTCAGCCAGAAGAAAGCCAATAATTGGCTCTTTTTTTTTCGTTTTTTTAACCATAATAATATTAGGTGATAATGTGAAAAAATTCATAATGTTATTATTAATTTTATTAATCCCAATTAATGTTTATGCTTATTCAAATTATATAATCCCTAGTGGTAAAACACTAGGAATAGAAATAAAGAATGATGGTGTTTTAGTCATCGGTTTTTATAAAGTAGATAAAAAATTCAATCGGAACAATTTAAAAGTTGGTGATAGTATTATTAAAGTAGGCAATACTGAAGTAAATACTATTGAAGATTTAGTAATTGCTGTTGAAGATAATGTTTTAGATGGTAAAGTAAATTTAACTATTAAAAGAAGTGGAAAAATTTATGAGATTCCGTTTGAATTAATATATGCTGATAATACTTATAAAACTGGTCTTTATGTTAAAGATAGTATTACGGGAATCGGAACTTTAACTTATATAGATCCAGAAACCAAAATCTATGGTGCTCTTGGTCATGAAATAACAGAAAGTAATAGCGGAAGAATAATAGAAATAAAAACTGGAAAAATATTCAAAAGTTCTATTACTAGAGTTGATCGAAGTAGTATAGGCGCAGCGGGTACTAAAAATGCAAAATTTTATTCTAATACAATATTCGGAAATGTAACTAAAAACACTAATAAAGGAATTTACGGAATATATACTGACGATATAAGTAATGAAAAAACATTAGAAGTAGGTAGACCTGAAAATTTAAAAATAGGCGCAGCAACAATTTATACAGTACTATCTAAGGAAGAAGTAAAGTCATATGACATTTATATAGATAGTATAGAAAAAAACAATATAATTAAAAACATTTATTTTCGTATTACTGACGAAAAATTAATAAATGCTGCTGGAGGAATAGTTCAAGGAATGAGTGGAAGCCCAATTATTCAAGATAATAAAATATACGGAGCAGTTACTCATGTTATATTAGATAACCCAACAACAGGTTATGGAATTTTTATTACAACGATGTTAAAAGAAGGAGAAAGTTAAAATACTTGCTCTTTTGTTTTTTTTGAAATAATGATATACTGATAACAGAATTTATTTAATTCGTAGTAAGAAGTGATACATAAATGATAGGAATATATGATTACACAGTAATTTTAACATACCTTAGTATTTGCTCTGCAGTAACTGGAATATTTGCAGCTTTTAGCGGACATTCATTTTTAGCTCTAACTTGTTTAATGTTCTCGGGATTATTTGATATGTTTGATGGAAAAGTAGCTCGTACTAAAAAAAGAAATCAAGCAGAAATTAATTATGGAATTCAAATTGATTCATTAGCAGATATTATAGCTTTTGGAATATTACCAATATGCATAGGCTATTCAATAGGGATGGATAAGTGGTATTATTTACCAATATGTTTTATTTTTACTTTAGGAGCATTGATAAGACTAGCTCATTTTAATGTTAATGAAGAAGAAGTAGCAAAAACAACAACTGGAAGAAGTACATCCTTTGTAGGATTACCTACAACTAGTGTTGCATTAATTATTCCTTTTATATATATTTTAAAAATATGGACTAACAATTATTTTAAATATATTTACGCAGCAACACTTTTAATCATAGGATTTTTATTTGTATTAAAAGCAAACTTTATTAAAAAACCAGATAATAAAAAAATGTTTTTATTTATAATAGTTGGTGTTTTTGAATTAGCTCTTATTATAGGAATTAAAATATGGCTACGATTAAAATAAAAGATCGAAAAACTAAAAAAATCATAGAAATTAAGGAGGATAAAACCACCTTGTTTTTATATAATACTTTAGTTGGTAGATTAATTTTAAAAATAATAACTTTAAAGATAATTAGTAAAATAGTTGGATTTTATTTAAATAGTAAATTATCTAGAAAAATAATACCTAACTTTATTAAAAAGAATAAAATAGATATGACTGATTATGAAGCAGCAAACTATAAGTCTTTTAACGACTTCTTTGCAAGAAATATCAAAAAAGAAGCCAGAGTAGTGGATCAAAACAAAAAAGTCTTAATAAGCCCTTGTGATGCTAAATTGAGTGTATATAATATAACTGACAATAGTGAATTTATAATAAAAGGCTCACCTTATAAAATAAAAGATTTATTAAATAGTGATTTAGCTAATGATTATTTAAATGGATATATATGTATATTTAGGTTATGTGTTGATGATTACCATCGATATGTCTACATAGATGATGGATATAAATCAAAAAACATATATATTAATGGGGTTCTACATACAGTAAGACCCATTGCATTAAATAGATATAACATATATCATCAAAATGCTAGAGAATGGACAATTTTACATACTAAAAACTTTGATGATGTAATACAAGTAGAAGTAGGAGCACTAATGGTAGGTAAAATAGTTAACCTTCATCAAAATCATACTTTTAAAAAAGGTGAAGAAAAAGGATATTTTGAATTTGGTGGATCTACTATATGTTTACTATTTAAAGATAAAACTATAAAAATAGATGAAGACATTTTAAAAAATACTAAAAATGAAATAGAAACAATAGTTAAACTTGGTGAGAAAATAGGAAAGAATAGGTAGTAAATCATGAAAAAGGTAAAACAAGAGATAATAAAATTTAGTGAAGAACGAGAATGGTGCCAATTTCATAATCCAGAAAATTTAGCTAAATCAATAGTTATAGAAGCAAGTGAACTATTAGAATGTTTTCAATGGGATAATAATTTTGATAAAGAAGAAGTGTGCGATGAACTAGCAGATGTTGTTAATTATTGTATATTATTAGCAAATAAGTTAAATGTAGACTTAGAAACAATCATACTAAAAAAATTAAACAAAACAAAAATAAAATATCCTGTAAACAAATCAAAAGATTAACTGAATTCAGCTAATCTTTTTTTTATTTTATTAAAAAAATTTAAATGACTTAAAAAATAAAAACAGATACTAGAAATAATTAAAGACCCAATAACATCATATATTACGTGTTGTTTAACAAATAAAGTAGATAATACTATTAAAATATTTATAGTAACTAATAATGCTTTTCTATTTATAGAAATATTCTTAGACTTTAATATACTGAATATCATAATAAAACATAACATACAATGACCAGATGGAAAACAATTAACTGGAGTATCACTTTTAAAAGAAATATATAATATTAATGTAGTAAGACTATTAAAGGACTCTACAACAGGGCGATCTACCATAGTAGGATATATTATAAATATAAAATGCATTATTAATAAAGATAAAGCCAAAGCAATAATAGTTTTTATATAATTATTTTTATCTGCTTTATATATCTTAAAAAGAGTATATATTTCAAAAGGGTACCACAACATATATAAATAGATAAAAGAGGGTAAAAAAGGTATATGACTATCTAAGGATGATCCAATTAAATTATAATTCGTAATAAATAGTTTAATAAAAAAATATATAAAAGCATTCAAAAGAAGAATGCTTCCTGTAGTCATAAAATAGAATTTATATTTATTTATACTTCTCATTTGTCAAGTATAACAAATAACTAGGGCAAAT
>CAYYOP010000057.1:0-5816 GCA_964473435.1 uncultured Muribaculaceae bacterium
GTAAATAACTATGATTGGTCTAAAGATATTAATTTTATAGATTATCTAAGAGACTATGGTAAATATTTTAGTTTAAATTATATGTTAGCAAAAGAAACAGTCAAATCGAGACTAGATATAGGGATAACATATACAGAGTTCTCTTATATGATTATGCAAGCATTAGACTTTTTATGGTTATATAACAATAAAGGTTGTAATATCCAAATAGGCGGTCAAGATCAATGGGGAAACATAACAGCTGGAATCGAATTAGGTCGTAAAAAAGATGGCGCTGAACTATTTGGATTTACGATGCCGCTTATATTAGACTCTAATGGAAACAAATTTGGTAAAAGTGAAGGAAATGCTGTATGGCTAGATAAGAATTTAACATCATCATATGAAATGTATCAATTTTTCATTAATCTAGATGACAAGATGATTATTCAATATTTAAAGATGTTATCATTTTTAACTCCTGATGAAATAATCAACATAGAAAAAGAGCATAAAAAAACTCCTGAACTTAGAATTGCTCAAAAAGCATTAGCGAAAGATATTATTACATTCTTACATGGCGAAGAAGAGTATCAAAATGCCCTTATAACAAGCGAAAAAGTATTTAGAGGTGAAGTTACCGATGAAATGCCTACAGTTCAAATAGAAGGCTCTAACAATGTTTTAGATGTTTTGGTTAATTCAAAGTTAACTAGTTCTAAAAGTGAAGCAAGAAGATTAGTAGAGCAAGGTGGGATATCAATTGATAATGAAAAAATAACTGATCCTAATTATCAGATTCCTGAAAAAGAATTTGTTCTTCGTAAAGGAAAAAAATCAATAACTAAAATAATTGTAAAATAAAAAATACATTAGTGATTATTTCATTTCACTAATGTATTTTTTTAATGCTCTAGCGTTAGGTCCAAAAATAATTTTTAATTGATTATCAATTTCTACTATTCCTTTAGCGCCTAATTTTTGAATCGCATCTTTATCAACAATTGTTACATCTTTTAAAGTAACTTTAAATCGGGACATATTTACTTCAGTATCTAAGATATTATCTTTACCACCTAAATATTGAACTAATTTGTTAATCTCAAAAGTAAAGTTTTTCTTGTTTAATTTAAGAATGATTAAAGAAATAATTGTCAATACAAAAAATATAATTAAATATTGCCACCACATAATTTATCACCAATATAAGTATACACTAAAAATGTTAAAAATAAAATCACTAAATTACCTTTATAACATAAAATATAATGAGTATATATGAAAGGGTGAAAATATATGTGTAATAATAATGATCGTTCAGGTAATAAAAACTGTATTACTGAAATATTAAAAGTTATTGATGTTCTTCAAGAAAATGCTTGTCCAGAAAACTGTAATGAATCATGTGATAGACCAGTATTAGGTGGAGGGGTAAGTTGTGTAGTATGTAATACTAGACCAATCCAATTATTTACTTGTTCTGGTAACGGAGTTCCGTTCTCTATTCCTACTTGTAAAGATAATACAGAAATTTGTTCATCACCAGGTGGTCATAGTCCATCAAGTGATTGTTCATCAGTATTTAGAGTAGAAAAATTAGAAGGAAATTGCTGTACATTCAGAGTATTAGTTCCAAATCCAGATCCAGATTGCTACTGTACATTCCCATGGTGCGCAACTAATAGTTTCTTTACTATGGATATTGACTGTGTTTGTGCGGTTCGTTGCTTAAGTGATTGTTTCGTTGACTGCGTTTAAAAAATATATTTAAAAATAAAAAAACTTTTACAAATCGTAAAAGTTTTTTATATACTCATTATATGCTTTATATTCAAAAGTATTACTTATTTTATTATATGGTAAATCTTTTTCATTTAAAATATTCTCAACTATATAATCTGTTAAATGTGGATTTCTTATTAATAAAGGACCAATTAAGTATGTTCCAAAAAAATTATTTTCTCGATATCCTTCATAAGAAGACTTATAGTTATCAGCGTAGCCATTAATTACGCTAAATAAATGATTATTATCACATTGCATAACTGATAGACGATTTTGAAAACCAATAATAGGAGATAAATCTTCAAACTCTAGAAAAGATTCTCCAACTATTCGCATTGGATTTTGTTTGGAATAGTAATTAAAGATTCCTAAACCTTCATACTTTTGATTATTCATTTCAATAAATTTGCCAAACATTTCATGAGAGTTACCAGTTGATATAAAGTATTTATTAGATTTAATTATTTCTATAAATTCTTTTGAATATTTTTTAAAATCTTCAAGAGCAAAAATTAAATTTTCTTCACTACCGCTACCAATATAGAAAATATCATATTTCTTAAAATTAATATTATCTCCAATAGATAATAAATCTACTTCAGTTTCAATATCTTGTTTTTTAAATGCATCTACTAAAGCCAAGACATTTCCTTGCTCACCATATAGATTTAATAAATCATAATATAAATGTGCTATTTTAATTTTCATCATTATCACCATTTTCTGCTTCAACAAAAAGTTTTTTTAAAGTCTCGGTCATGTCAAAGCAGACCATTGTATATATTTTACCAGAACTATTTTCTCTTAACAAAGTAATAATATTATTAATATCATCTACTAATATAAGTTCATCAGGATCAATCCCTGAGTTTATTAATCTTGTTGCTACATCGAATCTAAATCTTCCTATACAAAAGATTCGATCGATGTTTTCTGTTTTTAAAACACTAAAATCAACATCATATAACCAAGAAATATCGTTATACTTATAACGTCTTGAAACATTATCAAATCCTAAAATAATTGTTTTGTTTTCAGAATATTGGTTTATATAATTTAAACTTTGAAGATAACTTAAATTGTTTTCATTTTTACTTTCAATCATAACTATATCTCGATCATCTAATTTAAGAGATTCCATTCTTTTAGAACTCATGATATTAACATTTAAATGTTTTAAAATATCATCTTCACTTAAACCTATTTCACGACATAGAGTATATGCTGCTAAAGTATAATATGCTGCAAAGAAAACATCTTTATTAATATGAATTTTCTTTTTTTCTATTATCATAGTTTGTTTTTCTAAATCAACTTTTGTTGCTAGGAAATCAACTTTTCTTTTATAATCACAATTTAAACATTTATAAGAACCTAAATGACCATAATGATAATAATTATAATCTAGTTTATGATTACATAGAGGACAATAAGCTCCATCTATATTGTTACTAATAGGTTGTTCTATACTATATTTGGTTTTGCCTATACCATAAGTAGTTATCATTCCGCTATGTTTTAATGTAAACCTATTTAATAAAGAATCATCTGCATTTAGTATTAAATGTGTCTTATCATCTATTGAATTCATTATTTTCTCTAAGACAACCTCAGGAGAGGAATTTCTAGCAGGTTGATCTCTAGTTATATTAGTTAATAACAAATGAGTTAAAGTGCTTTTTTTAAATGTTTCTTTTATATATGACTCATCCATCTCTAAAAGTAAAACATCTGCTTTAACTTTTTTTGTTAAAAAATTAGTATTGTTAAGAATTAGAGTAGCTGAACCGTTTAATACGTTAGATCCAGAACTATTCCATACTACTTTATAACCATTGTTTTCTAGAATATGTGCAACTAAACTTGTAGTACCACCTTTACCAGAACTTCCTGAAATCCCAATAACATATTTTGGATATTTTATTTTAGATAAGATATCAGGATTAAATTTTAATATAATACTCGCTGGAAATACTGACCCATTCTTTTTAAAAATTTTACATACTAAAGTAATAATTTTATTTAATATTATTAATAAACTGTTTATCACTGCAATCACCTGTATAAATTATATCTTACCTTATTATTATTAGCAATTATCTTGTAAATATGATTTACAAGATAATGATTAATATTAATTATTTAGGATGTGTTGATAGAAGATTTAAATTCAATTATATAACTAAATAACTTATATTGATTTATTTTTTTTTTATTTTAAAACATTTTCCAAAATTAATATATCATGTTATAATAATACTACATAAGTCTAGAAAATAATAAATCTAGCAAAATAAAATAAGAGGTCATATATGAGAAAAATAATTGGAAGTATTGATGTAGGGTGCGATACTATTAAATTAGTAGTAGCAGAATTTTTAAATAATGATTTTAATATTTTATGTGCAATAGAGGGACCTTCTAAAGGTTTTAAAAATTATGAAATTATAGATGAAGAGTCTCTTATTAAATCAATTAGGTTAGTTGTTGAAAAAGCCAATTTAAAATTAAATTTTAAACTTAAAAAAATAATTGCTAATATTCCAACTAGTTCTAATAATTTTGTTGTTAGTGAAGCGGTTAATACAATTACTAATGAAGATTCAAGAGTTACTAGTAATGATATTTTAAGAATCATGCAAAGTACTACATACAATAAAATTAATATTAATGATGAATTAGTGGGTATAGTTCCTATCTATTTTAGAGTAGGTGATGGAGATACTAAAGAACCTTTTAATAAAAAAGGAAAAAATATAACAGCAAGAACAGTTTTAATCACTGCATCAAAAAAAGAAGTTTATAATTTAATAGGCGTGTTAGAAAAATGTGGTTTAGAAGTTATTGATATTAGTCCACCTGGTTTAGTTGATTTTTATAATTTTCGAAATGATTATTTTGATTTGAAAACAGGAATAGTAGTAAATATTGGTTCAGCTAAAACTCAAATAAGTGTCTTTAGTAAAGGGATTTTTATTAATAATGAAGTAATCGATTTAGGTGGAGTTAATATAGATAAAGATATTGCTTATATTTATAAATTAAAACTACGTGATGCTAAATATTTAAAAGAAAATTTAGCTTTAGCTAATATTAGAAGAGCAAATCCTAAAGAAACAATGAAAATAGTTAATAAAGATAATGAAGAATTAGTCATTAATCAATACGAATTGACGGAAATAGTAGCTAGTAGAATGGATGAAATATTAAAAAGTGTTAAAAAATCAATTAACCACTTAACAAAAAAGGAAATAAGTTATATAATTATAACGGGAGGCTTAACGGAATTTAAAGATTTTAATATTGCATTAACTAGTTTGTTTGGAGAATCTGCTACTATAGGTATAGTAAATACCTTAGGTGCAAGAGATAATAAATATAGTATATCAATAGGAATGATAAAATCATTTAATGAGAAGTTAAAGCTACGACATAGAGAATATTCAACAGTTAGTGAAATAGATATAGAGAATATGTGCAATAAGGATTCAAAAATATCAATTCCTAGTGATTCAATATTAGGTAAAATATTTGGATATTTTTTTGATAATTAAGGAGAGAATAAGTTATGTTTGGATTAGAGATGGATCAAATAGCTAAAATAAAAGTTATTGGAGTAGGTGGTGGAGGATGTAACGCAGTTAACCGAATGATTGAATCAGGTGTAAAAGGTGTAGAATTTATAGTAGCGAATACAGACTTACAAGTTTTAAATGCTTCTAAATCAGCATCTAAATTACAAATTGGTGAATCAATAACTGGTGGTCTAGGAGCTGGAGCAAATCCAGAAGTAGGTCGAGAAGCTGCTATTGAAAGTAAAGAAGAAATAAAAGAAGCTTTAAAAGGTGCCGATATGATATTTGTAACTTGTGGTATGGGTGGAGGAACTGGAACTGGTGCAGCACCAGTTATAGCAGAAATAGCTCAGGAACTAGGCGCACTTACTGTTGGTATAGTTACTAAACCATTCAGATTCGAAGGAAAAAGAAGAATGGAACAAGCTGTTATAGGACTTGATGAATTAAGAAAACACGTAGATACTTTAATAGTTA
>CAYYOP010000058.1:0-5681 GCA_964473435.1 uncultured Muribaculaceae bacterium
TATCCAATAGAAAATTTAAAACATCAAGATTATAGTGGGAAAAGAGTTAATTTATTAATAGAAGATAAATATGATAATAACTATAAATTTAAATTAGATATTGGTGTTCATAAAAACGTGAAATTACAACAGCAGATTTTAATTTTTGATTTGAATAGTATTTCCAGAACCATTTGTTTGTTCGCTAATTCTAAAGAACAGATTATGGTCGAAAAATTAAAGTCATTATTAAAATTTGGTTACGACACTAGTCGTATTAAAGACATTTTTGATATTTATTATTTAATAGTTGAAGACCCGGTTAATGAAACTAAAATTATTAATATTATTAAAGATTATATTATAAGTGATAAGTTAATGTGGGAAAAGAGTTTTTTTGATATATATTATAGATTATTAGATACGTTAGAAAATACCGTTTTCATTAAAAAGTTAGTTACAGCAAAAGATAACTGGCTGGAATTGCCAGTAGATGATGTAAAAAACACAATTCTAATATTTTTTGAAAACCTTGTATTAATACCAACTTACTAATATATTTATACATTAATATTTGTTATAATATAGAAAGAAGAAAAGAGGATTTCATGGAACGTTTACAAAAAATAATTGCAGAATCAGGTTATACTTCTAGAAGAAAAGCTGAAGAATTAATTTTAAAAGGTAAAGTATATGTTAATGGTGAAAAAGTAACTGCTTTAGGAACTAAAGCATCATATAATGATATTATAACAATAGATGGATTAACTTTAAAAAAGGAAGATAAAATATATTATATCCTAAATAAACCAAGAGGAGTTATAACCTCTAATAGTGATGACAAAGGAAGAAAAACAGTTATAGATTTAATAGATACTGATAAAAGAATATATCCAGTAGGACGACTTGATTATGATACAACGGGTTTACTTATATTAACTAATGATGGAGAATTAGCTAATATTTTAATGCATCCAAATAATAAAGTGACTAAAAAATACGTTGTTAAATTAAATAAAGCATTTGCTATAGCAGATTTTCATAAACTAAAAAATGGAATAGTAATAGATGGAGTAAAATGTCTTCCAACTAGAGTAAAAATTAAAAACAATGATTTAAAAAAAGATACATCAATAATTGAAGTAACAATTATTGAAGGAAGAAATCATATTATAAAAAAACTATTTTTAGAAATGGGATATTTAGTAGATAAGTTAACTAGAATAGAATATGGATTTTTAACTTTAGAAACAATGCGTAGTGGTGATTATAGAGAACTATCAATTAAGGAAGTAAAAAAATTATATGATTATAAAAACAAAAATTGAGAGTCTAGATAATTTTGGTAGAGGTATAGCACGAATAGATAATAAAATAATTTTTATAGAAAATGCATTACCTAATGAAGAAGTTGAAATTGAAGTTACTAAAGAAGAAAAACGATACTTAGAGGGTAAAGTCATTAAATATATAAAAACATCTAAACAAAGAGAAGAACCAGATTGTCCATATTATAACCAATGTGGTGGATGTAATATATCTCATATGACATACAAAGAACAATTAAAATTTAAAGAAGAAACTTTTATTAATATAGTTAACAGAAGTACTAGTTTAGATCTTAAACCAATAGTTATAGAAAGTTCTAAGACTAAATATTATCGTAACAAAATAACATTAAAGATAGAAAATAATAAATGGGGTTATTATCAAAATAAGACTCATAAAATAATTAATATAAGTAACTGTTTAATAGCAAAAGAATCGATTAACAACATTATAAACAATCAAAATTTATTTAAGATAAAAGAAGGCGAAATAGTAATACGCTCTAATTATAATGATGAAATACTAATTAGTATTACGTCTAATACAAAAGTAGATGTAGATATTAATCGTTTAAAAGAAATATCTAAACTATTAGGAGTCATTGTTAATAACAAAATAATATATGGTAAAGATTCTTTTATAGAATTAATAGATAATAAATTATTTAAAGTATCTATAAATTCATTTTTTCAAGTTAATCTAAATATTTTAAAAGAAATATTTAAAATACTCTCAAGAAAAACTTATAATAATATTATAGATTTATATTGTGGAGTAGGAACACTTGGAATAGTTATTAATAAAAACAAATTATTTGGTATTGAAATATCAGAATCATCCATTAAAGATGCTTTAATAAATTCTAAAATGAACCAACAAAATAATAATTATTACATATTAGGAGATAGTTCTAAAATAGAAGATATAAAAGAAGAAATAGATATGATTATAATAGATCCACCTCGAAGCGGTGTGGATAAAAAAACTATTGAACATATATTAAAGTCTAATGTAAAAAACATTATATATATGTCTTGTAATCCACTTACATTATCTAGAGATTTAAATATATTAAAAGAAATATATTTAATAGAAGAATCATATATATTAGATATGTTCCCTCAAACTTATCATATAGAATCTCTAATAATAATGAAAAAAAAGTAAAATATCAAAACAAACAACAAAAGATGTATCAATTGATACATTTTTTGTTGACTTAAAGAATAAAATAAAGTATTATACATTATAAGAGGTGGCGATGAGTAAGCATTACAATCAGAAATATACAAAAAAAGAAGTAAATGAAATTTTAAAAAAAATTAAAGATTGCATAAATAATAATAGATATAAAATTTCATTAAATCAAAATAGATTAGAAAACAGACAATTTATCTTCGATTACAAAATAGACAATAAATTAAGAAAAAAAATATTACTCCAAATAAGATTAGAAGATTTTTGTCATTCAATACAAAACAAAAACATAGGATTTGAAAAAGAAGTATTATATGTTTTTGTGACAAAAATGAAGTTAACTGATATAAAAGATGTAGAAAAAGAAATTGAAATCTATATTAAATTTAATATAATAAAAGGAAGAGAAACTGAAAATGTTATCGTAATATCCTTTCATGAAAAAAACAAGCCAATAGATTATATTTTTTAATAAATAATTATTGGATATTTAAAAGAAAAGGTGATAAAAATGAATGAAAAGAAAATGTTTTGTGAGGTTTGTAAAGATTACGTTCTATATAGAATAGAAGAAATAGAAACTACAGAAAACCTAAAAGGAGAGGATTACACATTTTTAGGTAAAGAAGTTTTTTGTGAAAAATGTAACGCATATATTTTTGATGATGAAGTAATGGATTTTAATATGATGAAACTTTATGATGAATATAGAAAAGAAAATAATATTATATCTTATGATAAAATTTTAGAAATACTTAAGAAGTACGCTATAGGTAAAAGACCCTTATCACAATTATTAGGATGGGGAGAACTTACTTACTCTAGATATTGTGATGGGGATATGCCATCAATTCAATACTCTGAAATATTAAAAAAAATATATAACAATCCAAATTATTTTTTAGAGTTATTAAAATTGAATAAAGATAAAATAAGTGCAACAGCGTATAATAAAAGTGAAAAACAAATTGAAGATTTGTTGGGAATTAATCCAGAAAGCAAAATCAATTTAGTAATTGATTATATTTTAAGTGAATGTGAAGATATTACTCCTTTAGCACTTCAAAAGGTATTGTATTATGCTCAAGGCTTTTATTATGCTTTTAGTAATGAATATTTATTTGATGAAGATTGTGAGGCTTGGGTTCATGGACCTGTTTATCCTTCTATATATCATAAATATAAAGATTATAAATTTGATCCAATAAAAAATAACGATATAACTAATGATTTACTTTTTACATCACTTGAAAAAGAATTATTAGATAGCATAATTCAAAATATTTGTTGTTATAGTGGTAAAACACTTGAAAAGTTTACTCACTTAGAATCACCTTGGTTATTGACTAGAGGAGATTTATCTAAGTCCCAACCTTCAGGTAAAATAATTTCAAAAAATATTATTCAGGATTACTTTATAAAAATAAAAAAGAAATATAATATGGTTAATCCTGGTGATATAAAATATTATACTAACACTATGTTTAATAATCTATAAGAATGAAAACTCATTCTTTTTCATTCTAAAAAGACACTTGCAACCAAAAAGTAACACAAAACAACTTAAATTTGGTAGAATGCAACTAGGTTACGTATTAGAATTTTTATTAGAAGAGGTGAGAAATATGAGTTTTAGTGAGAAATTACAAAACTTAAGAAAAGAAAAAAAATATTCTCAAGAAGAATTAGCTGATCTTCTAGATGTTACTAGACAATCAGTATCTAAATGGGAAAGTGGTCAAACATATCCAGAGATGGATAAACTATTATCATTATGTAAAATATTTAGTTGCACATTAGATGAACTAACTAATGATGATATAAAAGAAATATCAACAGAAAAGAAAATAGGAGTAAAATCTATTATAGATAGTTTTCTCGAGTTAGTAACAAAGACCTATGATATGATAACTAATATGACTTTTAAAGAGTTATCAAGATGTGTTTTTCTAATGTTGATAGTAGCATGCATATTAAGCTTATTTAATCATCCTCTTAATTATTTTCAGTATAAACTATATAATTTGTTTCAATCTTTTGGAAGTGTTAAAGTTGCAAGAATATTATCATCAATAATAGATTTCTTTTTAGATGTAACTTATGTTATTGTTACTATTTTATTATTTATTCATATATTTAAAATAGGTTTTTTAGATAAATATACATTTGTTTCTAAAATAGAGTCAAAAAAGAAAGAAGAAGAACCAAAAGAAATTATACAAAAAGAAAAAATCGTTCGAGAATATAAGACTCCTAATTATGCTTTCTTTGAAGCATTAGGAAAATTATCAATGTTCTTTGTGAAGATAATATTATTTACATTTGCTATACCATTATTAATAATGCTATTTATGTTATTTGGAGCACTAGTAGTTGATATTTATTTTATATTTAAAGGTATTCATTATTTTAGTATACCGATAATAATCATATTTAGTATTTTATTAGATGTTTTAGTTATTTGGTTTATCACTAATATTATCTTTAATAAAAAGAATGATTATAAAAAAATAGTAATATTATTATTAATAGGTATTGCTGGATTGGGTATAGGAAGTGGGATTTTTCTTTTAGATATTCATAAAACAGAAATAATAAATGAAATACCAAAAGAAATAAAACAGAATAATTATACATATGAATATTCATATGAAGAGGGAATGTTTTTTGAAAACTGGCACAATATTGAATATAATATCGATAATAAAATGAAAAATAATATCAATATTGATATTAATACTTTTGAGGGAGTAAATATTAATATTGATAAAATGAGTACTGGATATTATATTGATAATTATGTTAAGTCGGGAGATATATTAAAATATATTAATATAATTTTAAATGGTTTAAAAGAAAATAAAATATATAGTTTTGATACTAATAGTTCTACGATAATAATTACTAGTAGTGAAGACACTATAAAAAAATTAAAAAATAACTTAGAAGATTATTATAAAAGAGAAGACGTATATGAAAACAATTATTATCAAAGAGAAATAAACGATTTAAATATACAATTAGAAAAATTACAAGAAAGAATATATTCTTATGAAGAAAAGAATAATAATCTAACTCAAGAAAAAGAAGAATTAGAAAAAATAATAGAAGAATATAAAGAAAAAATAAAAAATTTAATTTAATAAAAAAGATATCATCCTAAAGAGATATCTAAT
>CAYYOP010000059.1:0-5447 GCA_964473435.1 uncultured Muribaculaceae bacterium
CTTGATCTATATTTTGATTTGTATTTGTTTCGGGAAAGTATAGTTCTAAGTTATAGGTATGTACTTTATTTCCATTTGTAGGTGAAATAAATTCACCTATGCCTAGTTCAATTGTTTTTGAACCTGTTCCTATATTTGTTAAAGTATTTATACTTTGTACTATGGTTCCATTATTATTTGTATTAGTACTTATTAGTTTATATTTAAGGGCATTTTCTGAAAAGGTATTACTATTTACTACTAAACTTATTTTATATGACATTGGTTGGTCTAATGTACTATTTCCAGTTACAGTAAATACTTTTGTAGCGAATGCTTGATTACTTGGTGTTATAGCATTGGCTGTTATATCTTCTCCACCGTTATAAACTATACTCATTGTTCCACCGGTTAATGTTATAGTTGTTTCATCTTCTCCGCCAGTTATATTAGCTGTAAAGTATGCAAAGGAAAGTCCTATTGATAAAATAAGGATAAATATTATACCAATTATTAATTGAGTTTTCTTCACGTTAGTCATAGTACACCTACTTTATTATAGTAATAATATATCATTTTCTATTATTATTTGCAATTACACATTAACTAAAAATACTTTCAATAAAATATATTTATCTATACTAGTATTTTTTAAATTATAATCTAAATCACATAAATCAAGTAATTTTTTTTGAAGTTCTTCTTTATTATAATATGAACTTTTTTCTTTAGCAAGTCTCACTCTATATGGATGTATTGCCAATTTAGACGCTATTGAGTCTTGCGTTCCTGCTAAAGACTTTACTACATACATTAAACGATATTGACCTGCTAATAAAGCTATAAATGGAAATACTTCGCTCTTTAATTTTATAAAGTCATCTAAATATTTATTTATCTCTTTAAAATTTTTGTTTATTACAGCATCACAAAATGCAAAATTATCTTCATTTATTAATCTTATAGAATATTTTTCTACTTCTTCTTTGGTTATTTTATTAGTAATTATACTAATCTTATCTATTTCATTTAATACTAAATCATAATTATTTAAGTTATGATTTAGTAATTGATTTATAGAAAGATTATCTATTATAATATTTTTACTTTTACAATAATTATTTATTAAGGTATTTATATTTTTTATATCATCTATAATGATTAGTTTTCCACTTTTAGATATTTCTTTATAAATAACACTTCTTTTGTCTATTTTATCTGATATTAATATTAATATAGTATCTGGGTGTGGTTCCTTTATATAATCTACAATAGAATTATTTTCCTTATTTAACTTAAAGTTATTTATTATTACGTATTTTTTTTCTGGTAACAAAGAATAATAAGAGCATTCATTAATTAAGTCAGAAATAGTTATTTCATCCATATTCATTCTTACTATATTATTACTTTGCCCAACTATATTATTTATTTCTTCTTGGGCTAGTCTAATAGAATGTGACGATATTAGATATACATTCATTTTTCAACAAATCCAAATCGATCTATTGGAAATAATATAATATTAGTTTTTCCTTTTATTTCTGATTTAGAAACAGGGCCTATCATCCTACTATCTTGAGATATTGATCTATTATCTCCCATAACGTAGTATTGGTCTTTTCCAATCTTTACTTCTGCAAAGTCTTCTGTTCTAGTTCTTGAGTATTTATCTATTACTTCTTGATCATTAATATATAGTTTATCATTCTCATATCGGATTGTTTCTCCTGGTAAACCAATTACTCTTTTTATTAAATGAGTTTCTTCTAATTCTATAACTACAATATCCCATCTTTTAACACCGCTAGTTGCTATTGCTAGCTTATTTAAAATCATAGTTTCACCATTATATAAAGTATCTTCCATACTAGTACCATTAACTCTGATTGGTGTAGCAATATATGTTCTAATAATTATCACAATTAAAATGATAATTATATATGGTAAATAATCAAAAAAGATATCTCTATTTGCTTTTTTTTGAATTATTTCTTCTTCTTTATTATTTTTTTCTTTAATTTCTTTCGCCATTTTACCACCTTAAATAATTATATCACGAATTAGAAAAAAAATAATAATAAAAAGTTTTTATTATTATTTATATGTGTTTATCAAATGTTTTGAAGGCTGCTTCATTTGTTAAATTTGTTTTATCTAAATCTTTTAATAATGATTTTTGTTTTCTATCTAGTTTAGTTGGAATAATTATATTTGTAATTAGATACATATCTCCTGTTGATTTTAATTTCTCAGATTGAATGCCTTTATTTCTTAATCTTATTCTTTCTTCATTTTGTGTGCCAGCACTAAATGTATGTTTTTCAATACCATTAATCGTTGGTATCTCTTTTGTACATCCTAGTGTTGCTTCAGTAATTGTTAATGGAACTACTAAATAAATATCTTTTCCATCACGTTGAAATAATGGGTGTTCTTTCACTCTGAATTCTATATATATATCACCGTTTGGACCACCATTTGAACCAGTAGAACCTCTTCCACTCATTCTCATTTGGTCGCCATTTTCAACACCACTAGGTACTCTTAAGTTGATTGTTTTCTTTTTCTTTGTTGTTTTTTTACCTTTACAAGTAGTACAACTGTTTTTAAATGTTTTTCCTTCTCCTTTACAATAAGGACAAGTTGTTTCTGTTTGCATTACTCCAAGGATTGTTCTTTGTTCAGTAATGACTCTTCCTCTACCGTTACATTGAGTACAAGTTTCTGGATTATGTCCGCCTTCTCCATCACAGGTAGAGCATTTTTCATCAATATTTATTTCAAAGTCTTTTTCAGTTCCAAAGATAGATTCATCAAAGGTTAAATCTATTTTAACTAAAAAGTCTTCTCCTCTAGTTGCTCTTCTTGAGTTTCGACCTCGTCCTGAGAAGCCACTACCCATGAATTGTTCGAAGATACTTCCTAGATCTAAGTCTTCAAAATCAAACCCTCCAAAGCCTCCTGAGAAACCTCCAAAACCACCGGCATTGTTATCAAATGCTGCTGAACCAAATTGATCGTATTGTTTTCTTTTTGATTCATCACTTAAAATCGAATAAGCTTCGCCTATTTCTTTAAATTTATCTGCAGCACTAGGGTCTTTGTTTACATCTGGATGATATTCTTTTGCTTTTTTTCTAAAAGCACTTTTTATTTCATCTTCTGTAGCACTTTTAGAAACGCCTAATGTTTCATAATAATCTTTTTTTGCCATTTTACTCCTCGCTTATTCTATTAAATTCGCTTATTAAGTAATCCATGTAGTCTATTGCTTCATTGATTACTTCTTTTTTAGTTAGGTCAACTCCCATTTCAGCTAAAAGCATTGTTGGATAGTTTGAACCGCCTTTTGTTAAGAATTTTAAATATTTTTCTTTCATATTATGTTTATCTTCTATTATATTTTTAGCAACATAAACTGCTGCTGATATACCAGTAGCATATTTAAATAAGTAATATGGTGAAAAATAATGCATTCTTCTTATCCACATACTTTTTGATTGATCATCTAATTTAACTGATTCTCCATAATATTCTTTTCTTATATTATATATAGTTTCGTTAAAAATTTCTGCATTTACTTCTTGTCCTTGTTCTAATTTATCATAAATTATATTTTCAAATTTCCCTTCAATAGAAGCATCAAATAAGTTGTCTTGGATTGTTTGTAATAAATTATATATAGCAGTTAACTTTAATGTTTTATCTTTACTTTGTTTTATTATATAGTCTGAAAATAATATCTCATTAGTTAGAGATGCTACTTCTGCAGTTAATATATCTACATTCCAATCATGATAGTTTTGTTCTTTGCTTAACTCAAAGTTAATAGCGTGACCTAGTTCGTGTGCTAGAGTACTTACGTCTTGGAACTTACCTAAATAACTCGTCAATATTAAAGGGTTATTTTGATAATTTCCTGTTGCATATATACTGGATGTTTTACCTTTATATGCTCCAAAATCTATCCATCTCTCATCAAATGCTCGGTTTAATATTTTTATATAATCTTCACCTAAAATACTTAATGAATTTGTTAATAACATTTTTGCTTCTTCTATTGTAAAACTTAAATCACTATTAACTAGTTCTGCTCTTATATCAAAATATTCTAATTCTTCTAATGCTAATTCTTTTTTTATCATTAACATATATTTTCTTAATACATCTAGTCTTGTTTCTACTGTATCATATAAGTTTGTAACCACTTCTTTAGGTATATTTGAATCATATAAGTCCATTTCTAATACTGTATTATAATTATAAACTTCAGATAGGTTTTTAACAAATTTCATGTTTGATGCTAGATTCATTCCATATAAACTTTCATATGTTTTAAGATTAGATGTCATTTTATTATATGCATCTTTTCTAGTATCTCTATTTGTATTAGTAATGATTCTGCGATAATTACTATTAGTTAACTCTGTTTCTACTCCATCAACAATGACTTTACCATAGTTAATTATTCCATTAGTTAGTATTTGACTTATATCTTCGTTTAAATTACTAGTTGAAGCTAGTTTAGAAATTATCATTTCTTCTCTTTCAGTTAAAGTATGTTCTTTTTGTCTTAATAAGTTACTTAAATAAAATTTATATTTTTTTAATTTTGTACTTTTTAGATATTTATTTAATGTTGTTTTAGTTCCTTTTAATATCTCTGGTTTTAAATATGAACTTACTTCAGCATATTTATAATATAGTGATAATGCTTTATTTAGCATTAGTGTGTATTCTTGGTTTTCTAAGTTTTGATCAAGCTTACAATTAGCATATGTATATAGCTTTAAAATACTTGATTTTATATCAAAGTAAGTATCAAGTGCTTCTAATAAATTATCCGCACTTGATAGTATATTTCCTTGATATTGAGTAATTATATTATATTTTTTATTTATTTTTTTATAATCTTTTTCCCAATCAGTATCTGTTTTATATCTTGTAGTTAAATCCCACTTATATATTTCTTCTACTGATTCTCTTTTATCATAGTTCATATTATTTCTCCATAAAAAGTTCTAGTTAATCTAGAACTTTCTTTTTTATTCTTCTACAAATTCTGCTTCTTGTGGTTCTTCACTATCTGAATTATCACTATCTTCAGCATTTGCTTCAGCTGCTTTAGCCGCTTCTTCATAAACTTTAGTAGCTAATGCCATTGCTTTTTCATTAAGTTCTTCTGTTGCTTTCTTAATTTCTTCTAGGTCTTCACCTTCTAAAGATTTTTTAACTGCTTCTATTTTTTCTTCTGTTTCTTTTTTCTCATCATCAGTTAACTTCTCGCCTAAATCTTTGATTGCTTTTTCTGTAGCAAATACTGCTTGATCCGCTTCATTTCTTAATGTTGCTTCTTCTTTACGTTTTTCATCAGCTTCCTTATTTGCTTCAGCTTCTTTCATCATTTTATCTATTTCTTCTTCACTTAAATTAGTTGAAGATGTAATAGTAATAGATTGTTCTTT
>CAYYOP010000060.1:0-5374 GCA_964473435.1 uncultured Muribaculaceae bacterium
CTTAGCACAAACACTAAAGTCATCTCAGACTTTGCGAGTATGGACTTTCCTCTACATTAATAATGCAGCGTTTACCTAAATATTATTCATCTCTTCCATAAACTATTTTTTCTAAGCTGCTAATTCTTTTTAAAAGATCAACCGTACTACTGCTTCCAGGACGTTCTTCTTCACTAACAGAAATATTTGTTTTTAATCTACGATATTCAGCTTGTAACTTTTTATTATCTTCAATTAAATTAATATTATCTTGTTCTAGTTTTTTTATTGTATGTAAGAATTCAGTATAGTCTCTGATAATCATATCAAGAAATTTATCTACTTCTTGCATACGATACCCTCTAGCATCAATTTTAAAATCTTTTTCTAAAATTTCTTGAGGAGTTAAAAATAACTTATCATTCATCATAATAAAACCAACCTTCTTACTAATACATTGTATTATTATTAGACTATTTTGTCAAGATACGATACTACTTGTCAAGTTTTGATATAATTTTAATTTCTGCGTAGTTTATTGAGAAATTATATAGATTTTCAAGTAGTTCATCATATATTTCATTCATTTTAATCACCCTAACTCTATAATAATAAGTATTACTAAATAGTTAAAGTTATTCGTCAAAGTATTCCAAAATATTTTAAAATCGTATCAGATATTGTATTTGCTATAAGTTCTTTGTTTTGCATTATCCAAGCAGCATCTTTTTCATAGTCATGATGTGCAATTTCTAGTAATATACCAAATGGTACGGCTAATTCATTTACTTCACCTAAAGAACCGTTCGCATACTTAACCCCTCTATTTGCTTCTGGCTCTTCATTATAGTATATGTTAATTAAAGCATTTTGAATTAAGTGAGCTAAACTATATGTTTTACTAGACTCTTCATTTATCCAAGTTTCAATACCATATATATTATGACCAGTACTAGCATTAGAATGGATTGCCAAGTGTAAATCTACTCCATAGTATTTAGAATCACTAGTCCATAAATTTATATTTCCAAAAGAACTATTACGATATACTTTAACTCCAGCGCTCTTTAATCTTTTTTCAATATAATTACTTAAGTCATTCATTTCTTTCATTTCATTAGTGTATCCAGTTGATCTTACTCCAAAGTTACCATCTTGATTTGAAGGGCTCAAATAAACAGAATATTTATCTTTAATTCCTACATTAATATCATATTCACTTATGATACTATTATTTTTATTTGGTTCCATAATAATAGTTTTAAGTAACATATTTTCATTAACTACAAGTGGTCCAGTATATTTTATTCCATTAGTCATAGGGTCACTTCCATTAGTAGTATAGTAAATATTTCCATCAGGATTTGGATTATTTATAACAATATTACTACCTGATTTTACATACTTAGGATTAAAATTAATATATGTTGGTTTTAAAGTATCTTTTTCATTCATTGTAAATTCTACTTCACTAGTTTTAGTATAATCTTCGTAATCTTTGTACTTAGCATTTATTTTTATTTTATAACTTTCAGCTTTTTCAAAAAGATCTGAAGATATAACACATCTGTTTTTTCTTACAGTAGTTTCCCTTATTAAATCTTTTCCTTTATAAATTTGCACTAAAAACTGAGTAGCATTATCTCCGCCATTATATATTAACGAAACATCATTATAATCTAAAATATTTCCATTAGCCGGACTAGTAATAGTAATATCACTAACCGGACTTATTTTATTATATAAAGAAATACTATCAATTGAAGTTACACCATCTATTATTTCTATATCTAATTTTTGTTCTAAACCTGCAAAAAAGGATTTATTTATAACATATTCATTTGTAGTTATTTTTTCTTCTTTTAATTTATAACCATTATCAGAAAGCCTTATTAAATAATTTTTTTTAGTTAAATTACCATCAATTATTAATTTATAATCTTCATCATCATTTAAAACTAAACTATTATCTGAACTAAATGTTGGTTCAGTATAAGTAAAAGTATAGGGATTAACAACACTAATACTATCTCCTAATTTATCATAAGCATATATAACCATTTTGTATTTAGAATCATACTCTATTCTATTTAATTCAATCATAACATTTGTTTTATAAACAGTTTTAGAAAATATTTCTATATTATCTTCATTATAGACAACTACATCATAATATTTAGCAGCTTTAACTTTTTCAAAATTAACTGTAAAGTTACTTGAAACATTATCAACACTAATTATAGAGAAACTATTTAAGATTTTATCACTATTTAAAATAATCGCAGAAACAGCAAATGTTACTCCAATGAATGTTAATAAAATAGATGTTATAGCAATAATAATTCTTCTCATATCTTTTTATCCTCTACTATATTATATAATATTTTAACAATAAAAAAAAGGCAAGAGCCTTAAATTTTATTAAAGATTTCTTTTTTTCTAATTAATAGATATGCTGCTCCAGCAATAACGATTACGCTTATTGCTTCAAAAGGCATTTTAACTTCTGATGTTGGTGGACTAGATACTGTAGTCGGAACATCTAATAAACAATCTATATATTTTTTATCTATTTTAATAACAGGTCTAATAACAAACTCAGGATTATCAGTTATTGAAGTGATATCATAAGATGTTAAAAATGCGACAGGCGTTAATGTATCTCCATTATAATCTTCATTTAAAGTTACTGCAAATACAGAAGCATTTGTTTTAGTAGTATCTTCTATTTGAGTCCAAAAGTTATACGCACTTTTAGGATTAGCCATTCCTGGATATCCTTGAGTTAACTTTATTGGAGATAAATACTTTCTATTACCCATTATTTGATATTGATTATTAGTAGGATTTTTTTCTATGCCTAATTCAGTTAAATCTGCTAATTGTAATAATCTAACTTCTTCAGTTCTCCATTTTTGAGTAGCGTTATGTAATAATCTATAAGCCATTGAATCTTCAAATACAGCTGAAGCTTCACGTTCTCCTGGAATAGTCTCATCATAAACAGTTATTGAATTACCATCTTGATCCATTACGTTTCCATTTAGAAACATCCACACATACTGCGCTCCAGATTCACTTGGTTTAATAACGAAGAATTCTGCTCCCTCATCATCATTCTCTATCATAACTTTTACTCTATCTCCTACATTAAAAGTCTCTGAATAAGCCATTGCATTTACCGAGATTGGCATTAATAATACTGCCAATAACCCTATTAAATACTTTTTCATATCAACACATCCTTTTATATTTTCATATTAAATATACCATATATTAAATAAATTTAAAAGTCTTAACAATCTATTTGACAACATATTTAAAGAAGTGTATATTTATAATAAGGTGAAAAGATGAAAAAGGGACCTTTAAAATTAAGTTTAACATTAATTATTTTATTAATTGTAACAATATTGTTCAAAGATAAGTATATTTACCTTGCTCCTAGTTTAGGTGTTAGTATATCTTCTTTTACATATGCATTTACATTTTTAATACCTGTAATCATTGTTAACAATCATAAGTTTAAAGAAGCAAAAGATATAATAACTTTAAGTACTTTAGGAATATTAATATTTCTATTATTAATTACAATCTTATCTTCTATTTCTGGTAACTTAGAATCTATTGCTATAGAAGATTCATTAAGAAATATACTTACCCCTAATAGTTTGGTTATAAATAGATTTATTATTCATTACCCAAATTTAAATATATTAGGAATGATACTAACATATTATTTTTCTCATAATATATTAATATCAGTATATGAAGCACTTAATTATTATACAAATAATTATTTAAGTTATTCATTATCAATATTTATAGCATTTATTATTGATACTATGTTTATGGTTCCTCTATCTCATATAAAAGATATCTATTACGCTAATATAGATATATTGACTATCATTAAATCTTTAACAGCAAACTTTATGGTCGTCATAGGAACTTCATTATTTATGATCTTGATTTTTTCAATATATATTAACGCAAAACAAAAGAAGAATAATTAAATTCTTCTTTTTTTAAGTTCGTTTTTATTTTCAATACTTACTCTATATGAATCACATATTTTAGATATTGTTTTATTTAGAACAAATCTTTCTAGATACTCTGAAAATAAATACTTATCAGTTTTATTCTGATATTTAATATAACATTCACATAGTAACCAACTAATAGCCATATTAACGTAGTATTTATCACTTTTTAAATTTATACAAACTTCTAATATATAATCTATATAATTATCATTTATATAATGCCCTAATAATAAAACTAATCCAAATCTTATTTTAAATTCTTTATTACTTGATAGTAATTCTTCAATAGTAGATAAAAAATATTGATTTTCTTTTTTAATTAATTTCATATTAAGCGCTGGTGTATCACATAATGACCAATCTGTTATTTCCTCACTATATAAAATAATATATTTGTTTAATAAACTTTTTTCTTTTAAATAACCTAAAGTTAAACCTAATACTAAAGTTTCTTCAAAGTATATTCCTTGATAATAACAAAAGAAATCATCAATATTTGTTAAAGATATTTCTTTAGCGATAGTTCTTAAAGTTGGAATGTTTACTCCAATTACTTCTTTAGTATCCTTTAATAATCTATTAGAAAATTCTTTATATTTTTCATTTCTTAAAGAAAATAGATTCTCTACAAATTGATTATATAATTCTTTTGACCACATAGATAATTATTCGGTTTTTTCTGGTTTAATTTCTTTTTTCGGTTCTGGTTTGGGAAGTGCTTCTTTACGTGATAAGTTAAGTCTTCCACGATTATCATATCCTTGAGCTTTAACGATTATTTCATCGCCTACTTTAAAGATATCTGAAGGTTTATCTACTCTTTCATGTGCTAGTTGACTAACATGGACTAGACCTTCACAACCATCCCAAAGTTTTACAAAGCATCCAAAATCTTCTACTTTGACAACAGTTCCTTCATATATTTCTCCAGGAACTACTTCTTTTATTACATTTTCAATCATCGCGATTGTTTTATCAATTACATCATAATCTGTATGATAAATAATTACTCTACCATCATCTTTAATCTTTTCTGGATCGATTGTTAACATTTTAATCTTTGGTGCATACTTACTTAATTCAGTACGAGGTTTAGCAAGTACTTCTTCCATTACAGACAATATTTTAATTCGAGCTTTTTTAGCTTCAGCTAATGCTTCTTTTAAGATTGCTTTAGTTACTCCTTGAATTTTGATATCCATTTGAAGTGCAGTAATACCATCTTTAGTACCTGCTACTTTAAAGTCCATATCGCCTAAGTGATCTTCATCTCCTAAGATGTCTGTTAATACAGCGTACTTGTCGCCTTCTTTAATAAGACCCATCGCGATACCCGCAACTGGCGCTTT
>CAYYOP010000061.1:0-4771 GCA_964473435.1 uncultured Muribaculaceae bacterium
GTTGAATATTTAATTTTATAAATAACATTAATTATTCCTCACTCTCTACTTTTATATTATTTGGATAATCTTCATTTAAATTTTTTAATAAATTTAATAAGTTATCAAATAATTTTTTTATAAGTTCATTTTCTTTAATTATTTTAATAACCATTTTTTTACCATCATCATTATAAGTAATTGCTTTTTCATCTACTATAAACATATTATTAACACTTGTTATTACTATTGAAGATACACTAGCACAAACAATGTCTTTTCCATGGTCATCAAAATTAGCATGACCAGTAATTGTTATAGTATCATTAGTATGGTTTACTTTAATCATAAATTAACCAACAATCTTTTTAACGATTAATTTTGTATAAGGTTGTCTATGACCTTGTTTACGACGGTATTTCTTTTTTGGTTTATACTTGAAAACAATTATTTTCTTTTGTTTACCTGTTTTAACTACTTCACAAGTAACCTTAGCGCCACTTACGAACGGAGTTCCAGTTTTTTCACCAACTGATAAAACTTCTGTAAAGTCAATAGTTTTTCCTGCTTCAACGTCTAATTTTTCTACGTAAATTTCATCGCCTTCAGCAACATAATATTGTTTTCCACCTGTTATAAATACAGCTTTCATTAATTTAATTCCTCCCTTTCTTTTTTGAAGACACGCCTTTAAGGTGGGATAATCCACTTTTACCTTTTTAGTGCGGTTTATAAACTAATTACAAACATTAAAATCTTATCAAAAAAGAAGCCCAAAGTCAAGAAAATGGGCTATAATGTGATTTTAAAATTTTTTCTTCATTTTGATTATTAATAAAATTATATCTATTTTTAAAAATATCCTTTATTTTTTTTATGTATCTGACTTTTTGATACTTATTATTTGATAAATATCTTTCAAGTAAAAATTTATTAAATATATATTTATGGTCCTTTATTTCTTCATATGTTTTATATATTAAAAAGATTATTATCACATACGAGTTTAGCCCATTAAATGATAAATATATAATAAACACTATAATCATTAAAATACTTGTAATATTTATTAACTTTAATGTTTTTTTATAACTTATAAAATTCTCTAGTAGATATAATAATATTTTAGATCCATCCAAAGGTATTATAGGTAATAAATTAAATAATAAAATTATTTTATTATAGTTTAAAAAAATATTATAACTAATATCATTTATATAATATAAATTTAATATATAAAATATTGGATATAGTAAACATTGACTTATTATTCCAGCTAGACTAATAATTAATGCTTCACTTGTTTTGCTATTTTGATTTAAAGAAGCATTAATTATACTTCCGAAAGGAAGTATTGTTATATTATATATTTTATATTTATAATATTTTAAAAATAAAATATGACCTAAGTCATGAATCAGTAAAATAAAAGTAATTATTAAAAAATAATTAAAGTATCCTGCTAGTAATACACTTACTAATATTAAGTAAGTTAAAGGATGAATCTTAAATAAATTCTTCAAAATCTAATACTTGACCATTTTTCATAAATAAAACATATAGTTTATTATCTTTAGCATTTGATATAACAGTGTCTGATTCAATATAATCATATAATTTTATACTTACATCTGTTACATTACCATACCAATAATCAATACCATCCATTCCTTGAATTATAATTGTTTTTCCATAATTTTCTTTATCTCCAACAAATACTACTATCCCACTTTTAAAAGGAGCAACAGATGTAACTCCTGATAGAACTGCCCCATCATGATATGTATTTACTTCTGTAAATTCTAATTCTGATTTATTTACTACTAAATCATCTGCTTCTGGCAGTATTGATCCAAAGTATTTATTATATATTTTAGTAAACCCACTAAAGTTAAATGTTTTATCATAAATGTTTTTTTTGAAAAACAAAAGATTTTTATCACTATAGTTAACAATAATTGAAAGAGTTAAAAATAAAATAATACTTATTAATATTCTAAGAAATAATGATTTGATATATTTTTTACGTTCCATAAGAATCTCCTATTAAAGTATATTTAGAAAACAAATATTTAATACTTATAATATAAACAATAAAATTAATAGCAAAATTATTAATTAAATATTTTATGATGAATAAATCAAGTTGATTATATATTCCATAAATTAAAAATCCGAAAACAAAATAATATATTGATAATAATACTAGTAAATTAATAGTGTTTTCTTTTATGTATTTAAATATAAATATTTTAAATCGATATAATAAAATAATTATAATAGTTATCATTGGCATTTTATTTATTATAATATCTATGATTAGAATAAAATATAAAATACGATCATTAAGATATATAGTATTTAATAAAATGGTAACTAGAAATAAATTACTTGTACTTAGTACTAAAAAATCTATTAATATCATCTACTTATCACTGCTACATAATTCAAATTATTTAAATCAACTGTTTTAACAGTTAAATAATTATCTAAAACATCATATTTTATTTTAATTATTTTACCTAGGAATGTACCATATACACTATAAACTAAATCATTTATTTTTATATTATTATAATTAGATATTTCAGTCACTATTAGATTCCCCTCTTTGTCATGATTTGATATTTTACCTATCTCATCATTTATTTTTACAACTAAATTAGTATTATATAAATAATCTACTTCACTAGTATTACCGATCGTTTTAGATATTATTCCAATTAAACCTTCAGCATTCACTACTTCATCACCTATTAAGTAGTCACTACCATTAATAACTAAATTATTAAAACCATAACTATTCTTTATAATATTTGTTATTGTGTAATCAGAATCAATATTTATATTATTTTTAAAATTAATTAAGGAGTCATATTCATTTAATAAATATTTTTTTTCACTTTGTAAAAGTTTAACTTCAAAGTTATTATTTTTAATAAATAAACTACTAGTAAAGTTATTTATTATATTTAAAAAAGTACTTCTAAATAATATTGTAAATATCAATAAAATATAAACTAGATAATTATGCTTCATTAGTCACCATCTCATTAAAAAAACTATAGTACTCTTTACCATTTGTTATTAAATGATCTAATAATGGTATACCTATTATTTTTCCAGTAGTTATAAGATTATTTGTAAATATTAAATCTTCTTCTGAAGGTTTAATTATTCCTGAAGGGTGATTATGCATAATAATAAGTGCGGAAGCTCGTTCTTTTATTGCGTAGTTATAAATATCTTTAGGAGACGCTAGTGATGAATTACTAGTTCCTTTATACATAACTTCATAACTAATTAATCTCTTCTTATGATCTAACAGAATCACTAACATTTCTTCTCTTTCTTTATCACCTATTATATTAGAAAAATACTGATGAACTAAATCGGTATTATTAATTAATACTCCTGTATTTATTTCCTTATTAGCAACTCTTTTTCCCAGTTCGATTGCTGCTAATAACGTTATTGCTTTTACTTTGCCTAATCCTTTTATTTCTGTTAGTTCACCGATTGTTAATTTGTCTAAAGAACTTATTTCTTTTATTTTAGTTAAAACTATTCCGCTAAGTATTTTAACATTTTGATTTTTAGTACCTGTTCTTAAAATAATCGCTAGTAAGTCTTCATTACTTAAATTATCCGCCCCATATTTAAGCAATCTTTCTCTTGGTTTTTCTGCGTTTGGTAAATCTTTAATTATCATATTATCCTCCCCTATAACTAGACATGATTAAATTATTTATACTAGTAAGAACACTATCGGTTCCTTTCTCCATTGTACTTTCATAATCTGATATAGCTTTTATTAAAGACTCATCATTTATTGTAATGATTTTTATATAATAACTAATATTTTGATTAGTTAAATATTTCTCCATTTTATCAATTACTTTATCATTAGTTAAAATACTATAATAGACTCTATAAACATCTTCATCTTGCATGATAACGGAACCTTCATAATTTTTTTTCAAGTCCTCAGCACCTTCTAAGTTATTAAAGACACCTAGTTGAAATGCTTTAGCAGTTAATGTATTAGCAAAAACATCTTTGATATTAAAATCAGCATCTTGAAATAATAAATAACCAAAAAAAGCACCTAAAATTAATGATAATAAATATGGTATAAACTTTTTCATCAAATCACCAAATTAATTATAAACTTTTTTATTATAAAAAAATGTCTATTTATGTATCTATTTATACATATTGTATATTTCTCTCATATTTCCTTTCAAATAAAAAAAGTAGACAAATTGTCTACTTAGTTCATTACAATATTATAAAGTAAATACGCTAACCAAAAACCGATAATTATTGTAAGAGCAGCAACAGCAATTGCTAAAATAGTTTTATTTATTTCTTTTTTCATTATTTGCACCTATTATCATATTATCATTTTAAGTTTTCTTTCTAAAAAAATTATTAAGTTCAAAACTTCAATTCTTTCTATTGTTATTTTATCAATATTCACTATTTCTTTCAACACTAACATTATATTCAAAATGTTTGCATTTAGATTTAGTTAAATACAACTGTTAAAAATATAAGGATAGACACAATATTGGAACGCTCTAATTATGATAGACACACTTAATTTGAAAGTCTCTTAATATTGACTTTAACAAATCACATCATAATTGAAATTATGATGATTTAGACATCAAAGTAACCCGCCACGAATTGTTGTTGAAGTTAAACACGCCTGCATTCGCACCGTTAGAGTAATTGCCCCCTCGATGGAAAAACGGATTCGAGGTATATAACTTTATCCCAATACGCT
>CAYYOP010000062.1:0-4704 GCA_964473435.1 uncultured Muribaculaceae bacterium
TTTATCAGCAATTAAGCCCATCAATCCTCCCAATGCATCTATTTCTCTTACAACTATTCCTTTTGCAGTTCCACCTATAGATGGATTACAAGGCATATCTGCTATATTTTTAATATTTGATGTTATTAATAAAGTTTCATGTCCTAATTTACTTGCAGCATACGCTGCTTCGCAGCCAGCGTGCCCTCCTCCAACTATTATTATTTCATATTTCATAATTTCCTACTTTCCTAAACAAAATCTAGAAAATAATTCTTCTAATAAATCGTCTTTATAAGTTTCACCAATTATTTCTCCTAATAAATCATAGCTGTTTCGTAAATCAATCGTTAAAAAATCAATTGGTAATTCTTCTTTTATATTTTTTAATGCTGTAGATATTACTTCTTTTGTTCTTGTGACTAATGATATTTGTCTTGCTGATGATAAATAAGAAATATCTGAAGTTTCTAATTGTTCTAAATTAAACAATTTTATTATTTCTGTTTTTAATTGATTTAATCCTTTATTATTTATTGTATTTCCAGAGACTATATTAAAATTATTAAATTTATTTTTATCAATTTTTGATGTTAAATCATCCTTATTAATAAATACTATTATATTTTTTTCTTTGATACTAGATAATAAATCAAGATCCTCTTTTATGTTTTTATCTGTATTATCTAGCACATAAATAATCAAATCAGCATCATTTGTAATAGATAAACTTTTTTGGACACCTATTTTTTCTACAACATCTTCTGTTTCTCTGATACCTGCAGTATCTATCATATTTAAAATTATACCATTTAAGGATATTCTTCCTTCTACTATATCTCGAGTAGTTCCTGGAATATTAGTTACTATCGCTTTATTTTCTTCCAATAATGCATTTAAAATACTACTTTTACCTACATTAGGTTTTCCTATAATTGCTACATCAATTCCATCTTTAATCAATTTTCCGTTTTGTGATTCTTTAAGTAAATTTATTAAATTAGATTCAATGGATTGTAGATTTGGAATTAAAACGTCATTTGTAATAACATCTATATCTTCATATTCTGGGTAATCAATATTTACTTCTATACTTGCTTGTAAACTTAATATCTCTTTTCTTAATTCTTTAATTTGATCTGATAATTTTCCTGATATTTGATTAATTGCTAATTTTCTGGATTTTTCAGTCTCACTTGATATTATGTCACCTACTGCTTCGGCTTCTAATAAATCTATTCTACCATTTAAAAATGCTCTTTTAGTAAATTCTCCTGGTTCAGCCAGTTCACAACCTAAATTTAATAATATTTCTAAAACTTTGTTTGTAGTTGATATGCCTCCATGAAGATTAATTTCTACGACATCTTCCATCGTAAATGTTTTTGGTGCCCTCATTACTGAAATCAATACTTCATCTATTTTTTCATTATTTTCAGTAATAAAACCATAATGAATAGTATGACTTTTTGCTTTCTCTAAGTTTGAACCAGAAAAAATACTATTAACATACTTAATAGCTTCTGGACCACTACATCTTATTATGCTTATTGCTCCTACTCCTAACGCAGTAGAAACAGCACATATAGTTGAATTCATAGTAAACACCTCGCACGCGTATTATAGCATATTTTTAAAGACTGAGAAAGAAAAAAGGATTACTTAATCCTTTTTTGGTTTAACAATAATATGTCGATTAGGTTCTACGCCTTCACTCTCTGTTTTTATGTCTTTATAATTTGTGAGAATATTATGAACTATTCTTCTTTGATAAGAATTCATATCTTCCATAACAACAGGAGTTTTTGTTTCTTTTACTTCTCTAGCTATGTTTTTTGCTAGTCTCTCTAAGTGTTTTACTTGTTTATCTTTATAATTTTCTACATCTAAGTTTATATATGGATACATACCAATTTGATTAAATACTGCTTGTTTTGATATTAATGTTAAGGCAGATAATGTTTGTCCATTTTTTCCTATTAATATAGGATTATTATCAGAAAACATTTTAATCGTTATTTGTTTATCACGAATTTTTGATTCAAAAGTTACTTTGATTCCCATGTCATTTATAATATGCGTTAAAAAATCTTTTAGAAATCCTAGCACATCGTTAAGAGTTATTAAAGATATTTTATAACTTAAACTTTTAAATAACCCTGATTTAACTTCTTCAACTTTTAATAAAATATCAGTTTCTGTTACATTTAAGTCAGTTAATGCTTTTTCTAATGTTTGATTTTTGTCTTTACCTTCATAAATATACAATTTCATACTAACTTCTCCTTTTTTTAATAATTAAATTCTGAACAACACTAAATCCATTAGTTACAACCCAATAAAATGCGATTGCTGTTGGTAAACTAAATGATGCTACAGAAATAAATACTAACATAAAATTAGTCATAAATTTCATTTGTTTTTCTTGATCAGCGCTGCCCGCTGTATTCATATTAAATTTGAATGATAAGTATGTAGTTAATATTATTAAGACAACAAGTACTAAATACCAATAATTTCCATTACCAATTCCTTTTAATGGAGTTGTTCCTAATTGAAATTTCCATAAACTAGATTCAAATATTGCTGGAATACGATTGATTGCTTCAAGAAATGCTAAGAATAATGGCAATTGAATAAACGATAATAAACAACTACCTATTGGACTAATTTCATATTTTTTATATATAGCCATCATTTCTTGACTCTTTTGCATCATCGAATCAGAATCATTCTTATCTTTATATTTATCTTCTAATCTTTTTAAAGCAGGTTGTGCTTTTTTCATATTTTCAGATTGTTTCATTGTTTTTATTGTAAAAGGCATTATTATGATTCTAATTAATAAACCTACTGCCATTACTGCTAAACCATAATTCTTGAAAAATGCTCCTACCTTAATTATATACCAGGCAAGTGGAATAACAAATATTTGAGCCCATAAACCTGAATATGTTTTTGAATCATATATTTTCATCTTTTCACATTTAGGTAAATCTTCTAATTTAAATTCTAATTTATCTTCATATTTTTCATATATTTTTACTAATTTTTCATCTGTTGGTTTACATAATATATTAGATGGTAAACTTTGACCTGTATCTTCATTAGTTATTCTTTTATTATTATCATCACTTAAATATTTAGTACATCCAGTTAGGGTAAATAATAAAACTACTAATAATATAGTTAATTTTTTCTTTCCGTTCATGTTTTTTTTCACCTATTTAATTAAATCAATTAAATTCTCTTTCATTTTTTGATAATCTAATTCTAAACACTTCTTTCTTACTATTATAATATAATCTAAATCTTTTTGAAAGAAATTTCTTGTTTCCCTAATTATTTCTTTTGTTCTTCTTTTTAATTTATTTCTTATAACAGCATTTCCTACACTAGTTCCTACTGCTATACCAAATCTATTGTTTTCTTGTTTTTTAGAAGAATAATGAATTACAAAAAAAGAATTTTTTATATATTTTGTAGTTTTAATAAATTTATCAAATTCTAATTTATTTTTTATACGATCTTCTTTTTTCATAATTTTCTCCTATAAGAATAAAAACCACTTATTTTTGTGGTTTATTTTGAAAGAACTTTACGTCCTTTTTTTCTACGTAATTTTAATATATTTGTTTTTTTACGAGCAAAAAAACCTTGTTTTTTACTTTTTTTACGATTATTTCTTTGAAATGTCATTTTCATTTTTATGCACCTCCGCATCTGTTAAGCGTTTTTATTATATTACACTTGAAGTATTAAGTCAACCTATGGTTTTATCGCACTTGTTTTCAAAAATTGTTGATTTTGTGGATAACTTTTTCTATTGTTTATTTAATTTTGTTGATATTGTTGAAAAGTATATTTTTTTAAGGTATTATAAGGGCTAAATTGTTTATAACTATGTGGAGAACCTGTTGATAACTACTTTTATAAGTTTGAGGGCTTTCTTTTTCCACAAAAAAAGTTTACAATTAAAACAAGAACAAAAATAATCGCAAGCGGGGTGGTTAAATGAATAACAATATATTATGGGATAATTTTCTTGATGTGTTAAAAAATAAAGTTTCTTCTGTTACATTTGATACCTGGTTTAAAGAAACTAAGTTAATTAAGCAAGATAATTCGAAATTATTAATTCAAGTTCCATTAATTTTTCACAGAAAATTTTTAAATGAAACATTCTATGATTTAATTGATGAAATAATTAGCGGAATTACAGGCAATAGTTTTGATTTAGAATTTATTGCTGAAGAAGAGATAAAAGAAGAAAAATTAATTGATGATGAAAAACAGATAGATATTACCTATAATAATATAAATTCTAATTTAAATATTAAATATACTTTTTCAAATTTTGTAATAGGAGAAAGTAATAGATTTGCTCAAACGGCAGCTGTTGCAGTAGCAGAACAACCTGGAAAAGTTTATAATCCATTATTTATTCATGGAAAAAGTGGGTTAGGTAAAACACATTTAATGCACGCTATTGGTAATTATGTAGTTGATAATTCCGATAAAAAGGTTTTATATGTTACTAGTGAAGAATTTATTGCTGATTTTATAGGAATTAATAAAAAAATCGAAAATAATTTTGATGTTGTAGATCACTTTAAAGAAAAATATCGAAATATTGATGTTTTGTTAATAGATGATATTCAATTTTTGGGAGGAGCTGAAAAAACCCAACATGAATTTTTCCATACATTTAATACTTTATACGAT
>CAYYOP010000063.1:0-4688 GCA_964473435.1 uncultured Muribaculaceae bacterium
ATAATCGATTTTTCTCCTTGTTCACATGCCTCAACTGCATCGTTTGCTGTAAAATAAATTTTACCAGTTGCTGCACCTGGAGATGCTGCTAGTCCAGTAGCAATTATTTCACCAGTATTAAGCGCTTCTTTACTAAAGGTTGGATGTAATAGATTATCTAATTGATTAGGATCTACTTTCATGATTGCTTCTTCTTTAGTTATTTTTCCTTCATTATATAAATCAACTGCTATTTTAATTGCGGCTTCTGCTGTTCTTTTACCACTTCTAGTTTGTAACATATACAGTTTTCCATTTTCAATAGTAAATTCCATATCTTGCATATCATGATAATGGTCTTCTAATGTTTGAGCATGTTTTTCAAACTCTGCATATACCTCAGGCATTAGAGCTTTTAATGAACTGATTGGTTCTGGCGTTCTTATCCCTGCAACAACATCTTCACCCTGACAGTCAATTAAGTATTCACCATATAATAAGTTTTCACCAGTTGCTGGATTTCTAGTAAATGCTACACCTGAACCAGATGATTCACCCATGTTACCATAAACCATTTCTTGAATATTTACTGCAGTTCCCCATGAATATGGAATATTATTAAGTCTACGATAGACGTTTGCTCTTTCATTATTCCAACTTCTGAACACAGCTTTTACTGATTCAATTAACTGAACTTTAGGGTCTGTTGGGAAATCTCTGCCAGCAATATTACGATAATTTTCTTTGTATTTTTCAACAACTTCTTTCATATCTTGGGCAGTTAAATCTTGATCTGTTTCAACATTTTTGTCTTGTTTTATCTGATCAAAAATTTTTTCAAATGAAGATCTAGGATATCCCATTACTACATCAGCAAACATTTGAATAAATCTACGATATGAATCATAGGCAAATCTTTCATTTCCTGTTAGTTTTGCTATTCCTTCAGTTACTTCATCATTAATTCCTAAGTTTAAAACAGTATCCATCATTCCTGGCATACTTGCTCTTGAACCACTTCTTACAGAAACTAATAATGGGTTTTCTGTATTTCCAAATTCTTTACCCGTAATTTTTTCTAATTCTTTTAATGAATTAAAAATTTGATTTTCAATTTCTTCACTAATTTTTTCTCCAGCATCATAATACGCTGTACAAGCTTCAGTAGAAATAGTAAATCCTTGAGGTACTGGTAAACCTATACTAACCATTTCAGCTAAATTGGCACCTTTACCACCTAGAAGATTTCTCATATCTTTATTTCCTTCATTAAATAAATATACGTATTTTGTCATTTATTGTTTTCTCCCTCCTATTTTACGATAATAAATGATTTATATATATAATCATTATCAATTACTTCATACTTCAATTCTATCTTACGGAGAATTAATGATTTATCGTAATCAGTATGATTAATATCACAATTAATATAATCTTTCTCTATCATGTTTATTAATAAAAGATCGTTTTTTTTCTTATCTACTTTTAAACAATGATTTAATTCATAATTAATTTCATATTCATAAATATCATTATTTTTATATGGTTCTAAATTACCTTCATATATTTCAGTATTAAAATACTTTAAACTTAATTCATTTATTAATTCGTAATTTAATTCTTCACTTATATTTGATAATTTAGCATAAGTATATATAAATTTAAATTTACTATCTTCAGACTCAAATAAATCTGTAAATTCTAATTCATAATTATTGTTAAAGGCATTATTAAACGCTAGTAAAACTGCATCACTATTAAAGTGTTCATTTAATTTTAATTCCTCTTCCTTAGATAATTGTTTAAATCCCTCATCTATTCTTTTAGTAGTTGGTGTAGTTGGTATATTTGGTTTATCTTTTTCTATACTAAATAAATATGTAGTAAAATAAATTACTAATATAATTAATATTACCAAGACTATTCCTGCTAAAATTAAACCTAATTTTTTATTATCATCTTTCATATTATCACCACAATATCATTTTATCATATAAAGTAATCTTTTTTGTCATCTAAAGTAATTTTTTATATTTATTTACAATTATTTTTTTGCTCGAGGATGAGCATTTAAATAAGCTTTTCTTACTTCATCATTAGTTAGATGAGTGTATATGCTAGTAGTATTAAGATTTACGTGTCCTAGCAGTTCTTGAACACTTTTTATATTACATCCTTCATTAAGCATAATAGTAGCAAAACTATGACGAAAAGTGTGAGGTGAAACTTTAGATGTTACTCCTGATACTTTAATTATTTTTTCAATTATTCCTCTTACACCACGATCAGTTAAATTGCTCCCAAGGTGATTTATTAATAAATAATCTGAGTCTTTATTTTTAAGTAATGTTTTTCTATCCTCATTTATATATTTTTCTAGAACTGTTTGACAATAACTACCAAAGAAAACAATTCTTTCTTTATTACCCTTTCCAATTACTTTTATTTCCCTTTCGTTAATAGAAATATCATTTATTTTAATATTAACTAATTCACTTACTCTTATACCAGTAGCGAATAATAATTCAAATATTAATCTATTTCGAGAATTTAAAGGAGTATCTTCTGATATCGCTTCTAACATTAAAACAAATTCACTATATTTAAAATAATTAGGTAATCTTTTTTCTTTTTTCATTCCTTTAACTAAATCTAAAGGATTGTTTAAAATCTTTTTCTTAGAAACTAATAAATTATAAAAACTTCTTAATGTACTTAGATTACGATTAATACTAGTAGGTTTATAATTACTCTTTTTTAAATATATAATATAATCACTAATATCTTGATAAGTTACTTTTAAATAATGTTTATTAATTGATTTTAAAAATGTTTCATATTTATTTAAATCTATTTCATAATTAATTTCTGTATGATTAGAGTATTTTTTTTCAATTGAAATGTAATCTAAAAATTCGTAAATAACTTCTTTCATTTTATACTCCTAACTATATATAAATTATAACAAAAAAAACATTAATTTTCATTAATGTTATAAATCTAATACTTCTACCTTACTTTTAGGATCAACGTTAGGTGTGGCTGTTTTTGGCGCTCTCTTTATAACTGATTTTGGAGCAGTACTTGGTACTTTCTTTGTTGGAGCTTTATTAGTTGTACCTTTTTTATCATTCTTTTTATTTTTTTTGTTTTTTTGAAGTTTATTAATAACCAATAAAATTATTAATAATAGAAGTAAAGCACCTGCTATCGCTATAGTCTTTATATTGTCTGTTATAAAACTTTTTTTAATCGCTATATGAAAACTATAAGTATTAATAGTCCCATCTTCAGCAGTTACTGTAACAGTAATAAGACTTTTATCAGTTAATTCTGTATTACCTTCTATTTCAAATGTTGCATTTGCATCTGTTGTTTCTGCTAATACTGGAAGAGAGGTTGTCTTAGAATCAATTTCTATCGTATAGTCTACTACTGTTGGAAAAAAGTTCACTGAATATGAGCCAAATGAAATACTTTTTAAAGTAGCATCTGATGATAGTTCTCTAATTACTTCCCCTTCTTTTAATCGTTTGACATTAATAACATAATCTGATGTTTTACCATCTTCACTAGCAAGTTTAATAATAATCTTATTTTCTCCAACTTCTAATGTTTCAGGATTTTCTATATCTACTTTGACGCCTTCAGTTGCTGATTCAGCATTAATAACTAAATTTTCGACTTCATATAAAACAGTTAAATCATAAGTAAATTTAAATTTACTAAACTCTATAACATGATCTTCTATTTCTAAACTTTTTAAATACAAAACTTCTTCTGGTTTTTGATTTTCAGTAGTTGCTGATGTTGTCCAGCAAGCATATAAAGTAGTATTGCTGTCCGCTTTATACGAACTTTTATTACCAGTAGTACAAGTTGTTTGATTACCCCATCCAGCAAATGTAGATCCCACTTTTGTTGGAATTTTAACTTTTGATAAATCTATATTACAATTACTACCAGTAGTATTACAACTTAAAGTTGTCTTAACATTAGTTCCATTGTTATTATCTAAAGTAACTGTAAATGTTTTTTGATTTCCAGGAACAGTAATATTAGGTTTTTTAGTAGTTGGCGCAGTTGTTCGAGTAACTACCCTTACTGTAGTACTTAGGTCCTTTTGAGTTCTTTCTTTGGTTTCATTCTTAAAAACATATTTAATATCTTTTAATTGAATTGAGAAATTAGAATTATTAGCAACATTGCTTGGTACATAAATTTTTACTGCAGCAATAGTAGTTCCTCCATTTGTTGAAGAAAATATTAAGTTTCTATTATTAGTTTTATTTTCAAAAGAAGTTCCTGCTATAACACCAAAATAGGTAACCTTAGTATCTACTCCTATATTAGTTGAAAATTGAGTTATATCTCTATCTGATGAGATATGACAAAAAATTTCGGTATTAGGTTTAGCTGGATCATCACAATTAAGACTTATTAAAGCATTTACTTTTAAAGGTAAAAGACATATTAATAAAAAACTCAAATACTTTAAATATTTCATTATATTACCTTCCTATTCTATTCCAATTCTAGCATATAATAAAAAAAAAGACAATTCTAAATATAGAATTGCTCTCCAGATTTTATTATTTTAACATTAACTATTTTATTTAAATCTTCTTCAATTTCATCAGGGTAATGAACGGGTATATAATTTAATTTATACTCTTTTGAAAGTGATTTTAATTCATTTAATGTTA
>CAYYOP010000064.1:0-1528 GCA_964473435.1 uncultured Muribaculaceae bacterium
TTTGTACTACCTGTTTTATTTACTGTATAAATAAACCTGTATATTCCAGTTGTTAATATATTTACAAAGATGCACAAAACAACTGCTATTATATAATCTATATGTGAGTTTCGTTGAATATCCTTTAGTACTATCAACATATAAGTTAGAGTAAAACCCATAGCACCAATAATGCACTGATAAAGTATTCCTTTGTCAGGCAGATCTTGGGATGAATTTAGTCGAGCAAAACCAGCAATTAAAATTAAAACAAATAATACTAATACTATTTTCATATAAACTTCCTTTCATAAATGATACCCACCATTTTCGTAAACCTTCCCCTTAATACAGGACCTAAATGTTACTCTCTTCAATACCCATATAAAAACAAACGCTTGTTTTTATATTATTATCATCATTCTCATTAATTGATTTCATTTCTGTCACCATATAACATGGAGTTAAAGGAATTAAATTATTTTTTTTAATATAATTATATATTAAATTATCAACTTTACTTAAATCATCTTGACTCCCACTAAACATCATTTTTAGAGCATTTTCTATTTTAAAATTAGGAAGATATTTTACACCTCCATTAGCTTCAACAGGTTCATCAGTCATCCAGATTAGTTCAGTGTCTAATAATAACTCACCATTTTTATTTAAAACATTATGTAATGCACTTATAGAAAACCCCTCTTTAATATTTACATTATTTTCTTTTACAAAATACATAAGTTTTTCATAAACAGAAATACTGTCATTTTGTTTTACAATCTCTCTATAAGAAATCAAATTTTTAATTTCAAATTCTGTATTTTCCTTAAATTCAATCATTGTTTTTTCCCTCCATTATATTGTCAATTAACTCTTGGTAAGTGTCAAATTTCAGCATTTCTTCTCTTTTCCAATATTCAGCCTCGTAATTTTCACCAACTACTGTGCTATACTGTTTTTTCATATGTGTAAAATATAGCTCCTGCGCTCTATTAGAAAGTCTCTTTTTTTCATAATTTGAATACGAAACAATCTCTTCTGCATAAGATGGTATTTTTACTTCACGAAATTCCTTACTATAAAATTGTTTTGGATAATCTACTGTACACATTATAGTAAATGGAACAAATGCACCTAAGTAATTAAATATCTTCCTAAGATACTCATTTGTTTCTATTAGAGAATTATTACTTGCTGTTAAAACTGGTATACCTATTTTCCCACGTAATGACATCAAATGCAGATGACTACTTATTCTATCAATAAATATTTTCATATCCCCCGAGACACTACAAGCATAAACAGGTGAAGCAAGAATAATAACGTCCGAGCTAAAAAGCTGTTGTTTTATTTTATTAAAACCATCATACTGATCATTTCTACACACCCCTCCATAAAAACATAAGGTACATCCCACGCATGCATTTAAATTCAAATTATTCACTTTATATTTATATAGTTCAATATCAGTTCTTTTGTTTATTTCTTCCAATAAGAATTCTATTGTTTGCTGTGTATATGATCCTTTATGTCTACTAGCACAGTA
>CAYYOP010000064.1:1628-4678 GCA_964473435.1 uncultured Muribaculaceae bacterium
TACTAGCACAGTAAGAAAATATTTTCATGTTTTACCTCCTTATATAATTGTTACTAATGGAATTTCTAATTTTGAAGCATCAAGCGTTGCTAATAGTACATATCCTATACCTACTAAGCCATTTATAAAACCTACTGTTGAATAACCAGGAACTGTTTTATAACAATAATCCGAACTTTCTTTATTCTTTAATAGTTTATTAACAACCTCTATTGCATCTTCTATATTTCCTTTTAATAATAAACTATATATTATCCCGCTAACCCCATTCTCAAAAGTATCGTAATGCGTTAACATATATTCATTAATTCCACTCTCTAGTTGTTTGATATTTACGTCAAATAAATCCATAACTAAGTCTATTTCATAATTTTCACTCAATTCTTCACCTTCATATTGAACAATCTCTAAAACATCATTAAATATAGCTCCACCCTCTAGATCTTCTATTTTACTCATAACATAAAATATTTTTTTCTTATCATCTAAACTTATAGCATTATTTTTACTTTTAAGGAGAGTTTTGTATAAATCAATATATTCTATTACTTTATCTAAGAAAACATTATCTTTTAATAGTTTGTATGCTTCTACTAATATATTTATAATACCTAATAACCCGTTTTTAAATGAAATATCCTTAAGCCCTTTAATTCTCATATCTAAATCTTGATATATTTTATAAACTAAGGATTTTATAGAATTATCAGTTTTCACATTATATGTACTTAATAATACATAAAGTATCCCAGCCATTCCATCTTTTAAACCTAATGGTAGATAATCAAGATTCTGTTCAATAAAGCTCGTTATAATTAAATTTATATATTCTTCATATTTATTAGTGTATTTAGATAGTTTAATCAAAAAATATAATACACCCATAGAGCCCCTGCTAAAACTATGTGTTACAGAGGAAATCTTCCATATTTTGTGATTTTCATCAAATGAAGCATTAGCCCAATCAATGGTTCGCGTTTCCAAATCTGTAGTTGCAGAATATATTATCTCATCCGCTATACTATAAGCATGATTCAATAAAACACTTTTACTTTCACGCTCTAATGGATATTTAATAATATCTGTTTTTTCCTTTGTATCTATTCTACTTATATCATTCATTACTTCAAATAGTCCCATAGAAACTTTAGCTTGAGAAACTTGTTTAGTGATTTCTTTATAATCTAATTTATCAATATAACTTATAACCTTATCATAACCAGTCACTTCAAAGTAATCCAAAAGCACTTTACCATTACTTGTTATAATAGATTTATCATCAACAATTTTATAAAATATCGGTATATCTCCCGATATCATGTCTGATACCTCAGCAGAAATAATGCGCTTGTCTTTAAATGGGTAATTCCACACATTACAAAACAACCTTTCTAAGTTAATCATGTCTGTAGAGTAATTGGGATGTGATGAAAATGACATCATTTTGGCATAAGATGAAGTTGCTCTCATTAATTGCCTAGTCTTCAATCCTTTAAATTTATTTATTGTTCCATTTAATCCAATAAAATATTCTTTGTTTTCAGCAATTGTCATCATTGTCTTCTCAAAACTTTGTATAATAAAGTCAGAATAATAAAAGAAATTAATCTTTTCTCCATTTAATAGTGGTATATTTTTTTTATCTTCAATTTCTGCTTCTTCATAATCAAATCTAATATTGTCGTTTTGGTGATTAACCAGTTGAAGTATTTTATATGGTAAAGTGGTTCCTGACCCATTAAGTGCACTAATGTCAACACCTTTACCTTCTTTCCCATCAATAAATGATATTAAAGGGAATAAAGCTGTTCCACAAATAGAATTAATACTTTCTCTATAAACCTTTACAAATGCACTTTCTTCCATGCTAATAATATCCAATTGATGTTGAAAAAGTGTTTCCATGTCAATAATAACAGGATATTCATTATATGCGATAATATTTTCATAATGAATATCATTTCCTCTAAACAAAAAAACTAAAGCACATAACTGCCCAAATCGTTTATAATAATTTTCAATTTGTTTTTTATTACTACATGATTCGTATCTTACATACTTTTCAAAAGTAAAGTCACTACCTATAAAATATTTATTAGTAAATAGATCTAGTAGATTATAACGCTCACAAAACTCTGAGATTAAGTCAAAAAACACTTTCTCAATTTTTAGATCTTTCGGCTTGTAAATTATAACATCATTATTAAATTCTAATTTTACAACAAAACGTCCTTGTTCATGGGTATCTCCTTGGTCAGCATCTACATCAATAAGTTCTTCAACTTTATTCAATTCCAATTCCTTGCATATGCCATCAAAATTCTCATCTAAACGTTGTAGCAATTCTGTAAAATGACTAATTAACTCCATTGTTTTACACGTTACTCTTCTAGCACATACCGGATATTGATCATAAAACACAATAATATTATTAGTTGAATAAAATGTCTCATACATATATTTCTTTAATAAGTCATCAGTAATTTCCTCATCACTATCGTCTCGTATCTCCGTTTTACTTCTAAAATCCCACACTAAAGTCTTTATTATCAAATCAAGTAATACACTTGCACATTTAGTACACATTGACTCTACTACTTTATCACTTACCTTAATATTAGTAAGATTATTTTTTATTTTTAATAATGATGTGTTTATGTATATTAAAAATGGCGAAACTGATATACCTAAATCAATTTGGTCGTTTTTATATTTAATTTTTTTATAAACATTGTTATATCTCTCCATAATCTTTTTATAGTCATTTATCCATTTCTTATTCTTTATTTGAGATGCTATTTTATTTATTTCTTCATCAGTCAATTTTTTTAGAGCACTGTTCAATTGCTCTCCTGTTATTTCTTCAACTTCTAACATTTTTTTAATATCATTTTCAGTAACTATACCGCGAATATTTACCCAATTTTGATAGTCATCATAACTCATATTAGATATATTGTTTTTTTTATACAACTTTATTCTTTCTTTAATATTCAAAGCTTTTACATAGTTTAAAACATTAATATTATAATTTTCCATTTAAACACTCT
>CAYYOP010000065.1:0-1394 GCA_964473435.1 uncultured Muribaculaceae bacterium
TCATTTCAGAATTAATTGAACCATTTAGTGGTAGGGTTTATGATCCTTGTTGTGGATCAGGTGGTATGTTTGTGCAATCAATGAAATTTGTCGAACAACATAATGGAAGTAGACAAAATATATCAATAATAGGTCAGGAAAAAAACCCGGATACTCGTCGTTTAGCAAAAATGAATCTCGCAATTCGTGGTATTTCATATGATTTAGGAAAAAAACCAGTAGGAGAGAGTTCAACTTTTACTGATGATCAACATGAAGATAAAAAAGTAGATTTTATTATGGCAAATCCACCCTTTAACTTAAAAGATTGGCGTAGTGATAATGAGTTGTTAACTGATTACCGTTGGAGAGGTTATGATGTTCCACCGAAATCAAATGCAAACTATGCTTGGATATTACATATGTTATCAAAATTAGATGTTACAAATGGAATTGCAGGTTTCTTACTAGCAAATGGTGCATTGAACTCAGATGGTGTAGAATACGAAATTAGAAAAAAATTAATAGAAAATGACAAAGTTGAAGCCATTATCGTCTTACCTAGAGATATGTTTTATACAACTGATATATCTGTAACATTGTGGATTATTAACAATAACAAAAAAGATAGAGAATTGAATGGAAGAAAATTACGTAATAGACACCATGAAATTCTATTTATGGATTTAAGAAGATGGGATGGAAATGTCCAAGCAATTGATACAGATAGAAAAAGTAATAAAAAGAAAACAATCTTGACTCATGAACAAATACTAGAAGTAAAAAATACCTATCAATCATGGCAGACGGGAATTGACTATAAAAATATTCCAGAATTATGTCATAGTGCAAATATAGAAACTATCAGAGAAAATAACTACTCTCTCGCACCAAGTAAATACGTAGAATTTATTGACCGAGATTTAGATATTGACTATGAGAAAGAAATGAAACGTATTCAAAAAGAGATGCGTGAAATACTCAAAATTGAGAAAGAATCACAAAAATCACTAGAAGAAGCATTCAAAGGTATAGGCTATGAAATATAAATTAGGAGAATTGATAGAGCAAAGTGAAAATAGAAATAATGAGGGCCTCTTTACATTAGATAATGTAAAAGGGATATCAATTCAGAAAGTATTTATTGAAACTAAAGCAAAAATGGATGGTGTATCATTAAAACCTTATAAAGTTGTTGGACATGATGATTTTGCATACGTGACTGTTACTTCTAGAAATAGCGAAAAAATAACTATTGCGCATAACACAAGTGACGAAACATATTTAGTATCATCATCTTATATTGTTTTTAGAGTCATAGATAAACAAATTTTAGACCCTTATTATTTATACATGTACTTTAATCGTCCTGAGTTTGATAGATTAGCTCGCTATAATTCTTGGGGTTCTGCGCG
>CAYYOP010000065.1:1494-4595 GCA_964473435.1 uncultured Muribaculaceae bacterium
GCATATATAACTAGAAGTGAAATAAATGAGAAACTAAAGAACCAAATTAAAGATATTTGTCCAATTTTAATAGCTGGTTCACTAAAAGAGGTGTAGTTTATGCAAAAATTTGATGAATCGCAATTGGAAAAAGCGATAATTGAATTGTTTGAACAAAATAAATATGATTACCAAAGCGGAGAAACTGTTCATAGAAAGTATGACGAAATCATTTTAGAAGATGATCTTCGAACTTTTATGTTGTCCAAACATGCTGACTTAACGGACACTGAACTGGGTAAAATAATTAATAAAATTAAACTATTACCAAATGATCCACTATACACTGCAAATAAAGAAGCATTCTATTTGATTAATGAAGGTTTTGATTTAGTTAGAGATAATAGTACGGATCTACCAATTCATATTGATTATATAGATTTTGTGGAGCCTAATAATAATCTATTCAAAATAGTTAACCAATTTAATGTTGAAGGTAATCATAATAGAATACCAGACATGCTAATTTTTGTTAATGGTATTCCTATAGCTATATTTGAGTTTAAAAGTGCTATTAGAGAAGATGCAACTTTATATGATGCATGGAAACAAATCAATGTTCGTTACAATAGAGATATTCCAAACCTAAATAAATATTGTTTTCTGTCTGTTATTTCTGATGGAGCTAACACAAAAATAGGTTCTATTTTTACACCATACGAATACTACTACTCTTGGAACAAAGTTAATGATGAAGAAAAAGTTTCAGATGGTATATCTAGTTTGTTAACTATGGTTAATGGTGCTTTTACTAAAGATAGATTAATTTCAATTATTCGAGACTTTGTTTATTACCCTGATTCTAATAATAAAGAATTAGCGATAGTAACGCGTTATCCACAGTTTTTTGCGGCTCATAAGATTTTAGATAATATTGCAGAACATATTAAACCTAATGGAGACGGTAAAGGCGGTACTTACTTTGGAGCAACTGGATCAGGTAAAACGTATACTATGTTATTTTTATCTAGAATGCTCGCCACACATAAACGAAACATTTTTAAATCACCAACTATAATTATTTTAGTAGATCGTGATGATTTGAATTCTCAAACAAGTGAATTATTTGAAAATTCAAAAAGATATCTTAAAGAAAAAAATGTTATTTCAATAAATAGCCGAGAACACCTTAAAAATGAACTCTCTTTTAATAACAGTGGTGGTGTATATATTACTACGATTCAAAAGTTTGAAGAGACAACTGGTTTGCTTTCAGAAAGAAATAACATAATTTGTATATCAGATGAAGCACATAGGACTCAACTAAATACAAGTTCAAAATTAGTTTATAAAGATAATGGTGTAGTAACTTCATATGGGTTCGCTAAATACTTAAGGGACAGTTTTCCAAATGCAACTTATGTAGGGTTTACTGGAACACCAATTGATGAAACTATACATGTCTTTGGGGAAATAGTTGATAGTTATACTATGAAGGAATCAACAGAAGATGGAATAACTGTGCGAATTTCTTATGAACCCCGATTAGCAAGGGTAATTACCTCTGAAGAACAAGTTAAAGAAATTGATGAATATTATAAACAAGTTGAAGAAGAGGGATCAAATCCTGAACAAATAGAAATTAGTAAAAAAGCGATGAGTAAAATGACACAAATTCTGAGTCATCCGGATCGTATTAAGAAAATTTCACTAGATATTATAGAGCATTATGAAAAGTTAACTAGCCAAAAACCAAAAATAGTTCAAAAGGCGATGATAGTATGTTCTAATAGAGAACATGCATATAAAATCTATAGAGAATTAGAGACTTTAAGGCCAGATTGGTTTATTCCCAAAAAAACAGAAACAGAAAATTTATCTAATGAAGAGTTGGAGAAGTTAATTAGTTTACCTAAAGTGAATATGGTTGCAACTCGCGACAAAGATGATGAAAAAGAAATGTACGATACGCTTGGTTCTCCAGATCATCGAAAGATGTTAGATAAGCAATTTAAAAATGATTACTCTAACTTTAAAATTGCTATCGTCGTGGATATGTGGATAACTGGCTTTGATATTCCATCACTATCGGTAATGTATATCGATAAACCATTACAAAAACATACACTAATTCAAACTATATCCCGAGTAAACCGGGTATTTGAGGGAAAAGATAATGGTTTAATAGTTGATTATATTGGAATAAAAGATGCAATGCTTAAAGCAATTAAGCAATATGGAGATTCTAAAGAAAGTCCAATTGATGAGTTAGAAATTACATTAACAATTTTCAGAAATCATCTTTCATTAATTGATGATTTAATGGTCAACTTTGATGCTTCTGATTTTTTCATGGGAAGCCCGGCAGCTAGGTTATTTTGCTTGAATAGAGGAGCTGAATTTGTTCAGTTATCCAAGGAATTGGAAATGAGATTCATGGATTTGTCTCGAAAAATGAAAATGGCTTATGAGATTTGTTATCCATCTGGTCAAATATCAGATCATGAAACAGAAAAAGCTCAATTCTATCTTGCCATTAGATCTGTTATTTATAAACAGACAAAAGGCAATGCTCCGGATGCGGAAATAATGAATAAACGAGTTCAGCAAATGGTTTATGATGCGATATCATCTACAGGTGTAGAAGACATTTTAAATAACGACACAGATAACTTGTTTACAGATGATTTTCAAAAGAAGTTAGATCAAATTAATATGCCTATTTCAAAGTTTAACGCTTTATTAAAATTGCTTAGAAAACACATAAGTGAATATGGGAAAATTAATAAATTAAAAGCGGTTGAATTTTCGGATCGTTTAAATAAAGTTATAGAAGCATATAATAATAGAGATTCACAAATATTTGTTTCTGAAGTTGTTGCAGAGTTCATTGATGGGTTATCTGAACAAATTTTAGAAATTATGGAAGATTTAGAAGATGATCGTACATCGTTTAATAAGTTGGGGATATCATTTGAAGAAAAAGCATTTTATGATATTTTGGTTAAAGTACGTAACGACAACAATTTTATCTACTCAGACGATAAGTGTATTGTTTTAGCTAAAGCAATAAAAGATCTTGTTGATGATAAATCTCAGTTTGCTGACTGGTCAAGTAGAGA
>CAYYOP010000066.1:0-4594 GCA_964473435.1 uncultured Muribaculaceae bacterium
ATGACTGCATATTCACCATGCTTTAGAAAAGAAGTTGGAGCACATGGGATAGAAGAACGTGGTATATTTAGAGTCCACCAATTTGAAAAACAAGAAATGGTTATCTTATGTAAAGAAGAAGATCATATGGAATGGTATAACAAAATGTGGTCATACACTGTAGAATTCTTTAGAAGTTTAGATATACCAGTAAGAATACTAGAATGCTGTTCTGGAGACTTAGCGGATCTAAAAGTAAAATCATGTGATGTGGAAGCGTGGAGCCCACGTCAACAAAAATACTTTGAAGTAGGATCATGCTCAACGTTAGGTGATGCTCAGGCTCGTAGATTAAGTATAAGAAGCAAAGGTGAAGAAGGTACTAAATATGTATATACTTTAAACAATACAGTTTTAGCAACACCTCGAGGATTAATCGCATTCTTAGAAAACAATATAAATGAAGATGGAAGTATTAATATACCAAAAGCATTAAGACCATTTATGGGTGGTAAAGAAATTATAAAACCAGAAAAATAGAATTAAATTCTATTTTTTTATAAATAAATATTAGTGTTGTATTTTTCTTTCTAAAACAATATAATTGAATTAGAAAGTTGGTAGTAAAATGAAAAAAATTCTAAAAACCTACAGATCAACATTGATATTACTAGGCGCAATTGTATTAGGTGGAATAATAGGATTAATTTTTAAAGAAGATGTGTTATTTTTAAAACCTTTTGGTGATATCTTTATAAACCTATTATTTATAATTATAGTTCCATTAATCTTTTTAACAGTAACATCAAGTATTATCAAAATGGCTAATCCAAAAAGATTAGGAAAGATAATGAGTAGAATAGTAATAGTATTTATTATAACATCAGTAGTAGCAGTATTAATAGGGGTTGTAGGAGCGTATTCAACTAAGTTAGTTAATTCTGGAGATTCACATGCAGTTAAAGAATTACTAGATGTAACAGTAGAATCAGAAAATGACTTAACTATCTTAGAACGTACAGCATCGTTATTAACAGTTAGTGATTTTCCACTATTGCTAAGCAAAAATAATATAATTGCTTTATTAATAACTTCTATATTATTTGGTTTCGCTATAAGAAAGAGTAAAGAAAAAGGCAAAATAGTAAAAGATACTATAATTAGTTTAAACGATATTGTTTTAAATATGGTTAACTTAATTATGTATTATGCTCCAATAGGTCTAGGTTGTTACTTTGCAGCATTAATAGGAACATATGGAAATTCTATTGTTAATGGATTCTTAAAAACATTTGTAATATATACTATAACTTGTCTTGTAGTATATATATTAATTTATTCTCTATATGCATTAATTGCTGGAGGTAAAAAAGGTTTGAAATCTTATTGGAAAAATGTATTTACTCCTAGTATTACATCACTTGCTACATGTTCATCTGCTGCTTGTATTCCGGTAAATATAACAGCAATTAAAAATATTGGAGTATCTTCTGATATTGCTGAGACTACAGTTCCAATGGGGACTAGTTTCCATAAAGAAGGTTCAGCAATAGGTAGTGTCTTTAAAATAATGTTTTTAGCATATTTATTTGAAATTAATCCTAGTATATGGACGGTTATTATTGTTTCCCTAATTGCGACTTTATTAGTTTCAGCAGTGCCTATAGGTGGTGGAACTATATCTGAAATGTTAATTCTAACTATGATGGGATTCCCACCGGCTGCACTTCCGATATTAACAATAATCGCAACGATAATAGATGCTCCAGCAACATTATTAAATGTAACTGGTGATACATCATCAGCAATGCTAATTGCTCGAAGTGTTGATGGACCAAAATGGATGAAAGCTAAAAAGTAAGTTTAAAACTTACTTTTTTTAATAAAAAATATATTTAATGATATAATTAACTTGGTGATGAAATTGCTAGACAATAAAAAAATATTAATATTAGGAATGGCACGCTCTGGATATGAAACTGCTAAATTTTTAAAAAATAGAAGCTGTGATATTTTAATTACAGATATGCAAGAACAAGAAGAGTCTAAAATAAAAGAATTAGAATCTTTAGGAATTAAATATATTATAACTAATAAACAAGAAGATCTCTTAGATAATAGTTTTGATTATGTAATAAAGAATCCTGGCGTTCCAATAGACGCTCCTTGTGTAATAAAAGCTAAACAACTAAATATACCTTTAACAAATGAAGTAGAAGTATCATATCACTATTTACCTAAAAATGTTAAAATTATTGGTATAACAGGATCTAATGGTAAGACTACAACTTCAACTATTGTTTATGATATGATGAGAAAAGCAAAATTACCTGTTCATTTAGGAGGTAATATTGGAATACCAATGATTTCATTATTAAATAATATTAAAGAAAATGATTATTTAGTAATAGAATTATCTTCTCATCAGTTACATGACTTTATGACATTTAAAACAGATATAAGTGTTTTAACGAATCTTACTGAAACACACTTAGAACATTTTCATACTTTTGAAGCGTATAAAAATAGTAAGAAAAAAATATTTTATGGACATTCTAGTTCTGACGTTGCAATTATTAATTTAGATGATTTATTAAGTAAAGAATTAACTAATAAGATATTATCGAAAAAGATTTATTTTTCATCAAAAGATAAAGCAAAGATTGATATTCAAGAAGACTATATTTGCTATGATAATGAAAAAATAATAAAGTTAGATAATATTAAAATAAAAGGAAAACATAATTATGAGAATATTATGAGTGCTATCGCGGTAGTAAAAGAATTTAATATATCTAATCAAATTATTAATGAAGTATTACAAGAGTTCCCAGGTGTAGAACATCGTATTGAATATGTAAAAACTTTAAAGAATCGTAAATTTTATAATGATTCAAAATCAACGAATATCCTAGCAACTAAAACAGCATTATCTTCATTTGATGATCCTACTATTATATTATTAGGTGGTTTAGATCGAAATCAAAACTTAGATGAATTAATTCCTTTTATGAAGAATGTTAAAAAAATAAATTGTTATGGTGAAATAAAAAGTCGTATTAAAATATTTGCTGATGAAAACAATATAGAATGTAGCGTTTTAAACACCCTAGAAGAAGCAACAATAAATGCTTATAAATCCTCAAAAGAAGGAGATATAATATTACTTTCCCCAGCATGTGCATCATGGGACCAGTTTAAAGATTATGAAGCAAGAGGTAATGAATTTAAAAGAATAATTGAAAGTTTAAACTAATTGTTTGAACTTTTTTTATTCTAGGCATATCTTATACTAGGGTGATAAAATGAATGATGAAGTTTTTAAAAAGGTGGAAAGTAAAACGAAGGTTGATAAAGCTACAATAATAGACTTAGCTAGAATGGTAAACGATAATGGTTTAAAAGATGAAAAAACTTTAAGAAGTGTTATATCTAAATTATCAGAAATGACTGGTAAAGAAGTCTCTAATGAAATGGAAGATAAAATAATAACAACTATCTTAGAAGATAAAGTGCCTAAAGATATAGAAGATATGTTTTAAATATGATATTATTCAATTAAATACACTTGGAGGAAATATGAGAGTATATTTAAAGGAACCAGAACTAGAAGAATATTGGTATGAATCTAAAGTATTATCTGATCCATTATCTATGGAATACAATGCTGGATGGGATGTTTCGTATGAAGGATATGATTATCAAACAGGATGTATAAACTTTCCAAAAGAAAAATGGGAAAAAGATTATAATCGTAGAAAAGAAAATAATAGATATTTTGCTTATGTAGTAACAAAAGAAAACAATCAATTTATAGGATATGTTAATTTTCACTTTAATCAAAATGAAAACAAATATTACTGTGGAATAGTTATTGAACATGAACATAGAGGAAAAGGTTACGCTAAAGAAGCATTAACTCAATTGTGTGACATAGCATTTAATCAATATAATATTGATGCATTATATGATAACTTTGACGAAGCAAGAGGTGCATTAAAAACATTTGAATCAGTTGGTTTTAAAAAAACAAATGAATATCAAGAAAAAAAATTTAATAAAAACATTAAAATAATAGAAGTTTCTATTTTAAAAAAAGAATTTCAAAACAAGTAATAAATATTATTTGTTTTTTTTATTATAAATAATTATATAATTAAAAAAAGAACGGAGAACCTATATGTTGAAAAGAATTAGTTCAAGAGGAATAATAATTGAAGATAACTTTTTTTATTTGATGTTTAGAAGAAAAATACTAGAGGATGGTATTATTAAAGAATATTATGTTGTTCCAGGTGGTGGAATTAACGAAGGAGAAACATTACAAGAAAATATCATTAGGGAACTAAAAGAAGAATTATCAGTAGATGTAAAAATAAATGGTTACATAGGAAAAGATGAAAACAAAGAATCGATTGCCTATTTCTTTAGTTGTACTATAATAAATGGAACACCTAAATTAGGTGGTGAAGAATTAGAAAGGTGTACAGAAAATAATTATTATGACGTATATGAAGGTCAAGAAGCAAAATTCACATTCACAGTCTTCAATCTTAATGGCAAAAGAGTTGAAGCGTGGAGTGTCAGCCGTTGGAAATTCTAAACAGAAGCAGCA
>CAYYOP010000067.1:0-4592 GCA_964473435.1 uncultured Muribaculaceae bacterium
ATTTTGCGGATAATTTTTTTATTCAGTTTCTTCTTCGTCTTCGCCAATTACTTCAGCTTCAACGCTTGCATCTTTAGCTTCTTCAATGCTTGCTTCCATCGCTGCTAACTCTGCATCACGCATTGCTTGTTCTTTTTCAGCTACAGCTGCTTCTGCTGCTTGTTCTTGAAGTTCTGCATCGTTTACACCTTTGATAGCAATTCCCATATTACGAGCTGTTCCTTCGATAATACTCATTGCTTCTTCAACTGTATATGCATTTAAATCAGCCATTTTAGTTTCAGCTATTTTTTTAACATCTTCTTTTGTGATAATTGCGACTACTTCATTTGCACCTTTTGTACTAGCTTTATTAATCTTTGCTACTTTTTTAAGTAAGAATGAAGCTGGTGGAGTTTTTAATGTAAAGTCATAACTACGATCTGAATATAGAACTAGTTCAACTGGAACTATATCTCCCATTTTGTCTTTTGATGCTTCATTAAATCTTGTACAAAATTCTTGTAAGTTAATTCCTGCTGGCCCTAAAACTGTTCCAACTGGTGGAGCAGGTGTTGCTTGTCCTGCAGGGATTTGTAATTTTATTTTTTTTACGATTTCTTTTGCCACGAAAAACACTTCCTTTCAAATAATTTTCGCTTAGTGGTATGGGCTAATCCGCTTTCCCTTCCACTAGTTCAGTTTATAAATAAATATATAACTGCAATCAAGATAATATCACAGTTTATCGATGTTTTCAAGTACAACTTCAAAAAAAAGATAGATTTACTACCTTAATTTTTACTAACTTGAAATAATTCTACTTCTACTGGTGTTTCTTGACCAAATAAATCTATTAATACTGTTAATCTGCTATTTTCTACTTCTAAACTATCTACTGTACCAAGCATTCCTTTAAATGGACCATCAACAATAGTTACTCTAGATCCTACAGCAAGTTCAACATCAACATCCATTCTAGTCATACCCATATTAGATAAAATACGATCTATTTCTTGTGGAAGTAATGGTGTTGGTTTAGCACCTTTACCACTTGAACCTATAAAGCCTGTTACTCCTGGAGTATTACGAACAATATACCAAGCATCATCAGTCATTATCATTTCAACTAAAATATATCCTGGAAACATCTTTTTTTGTTTTTCTTTGATACTTCCATCTTTCATTGTTTCTTTTACAGTTTCTTCAGGAACAATAATTCTGAAAATATATTCCTGGAATCCCATAGATTCTGAACGCATTTCTAATTTTTCTTTAACCTTATTTTCATGACCACTATAAGTGTTAACTACATACCATAATTTTTCCATTAACCAACAATCCCTTTAATCCACGAAAATGCTAAGTCTAATCCATAAAAGTATAAACCGAACATAACTATAAATACTATTGAAGCAATAGTATATTTTGTCATTTCTTCCTTCGTTGGCCATTTGACTTTTTTCATCTCATCTTTTATTTCTTTTAAAAAACTTTTTTCAACAGATTTTGTCTTTTTTTTCTTTCCCATAATAAACCTCTTTTTTCAAAATAAAAACACTCTCTTGTGCTTACGTATAATATAGCATAAGCCTATTATATTTACAAGCGCTTTAAATCAGTTCTTTTATTTTGGTTCTTAACCTTTGAATAGTATTATCTATTTGCTTTGGTTCCTTATTTAAAATTTTAGCAATATCTATATATGTGAAACCAGTTATTAATAATTCATATACTTCATATTCTAAAGGTGATAATACTCCTTTTATTTTTGTTACTAATTCATTATATGTTTCTTTTGATTCTATTTTTACTAATGGATCAGCAGTTGGATCTCCTAAAATATCTAATAATGGTTTATTAAATGCTTCATATTCATAATCCAAACTATAATTTTCATTATTCTTTTTATTTTTTATTGTATCTGCTTTACGAACACAGTTCTGAATTTTTCTTTCTATTACTAAAGAAATAAATGTAGCAAGTGAAGTATTCTTATCACTTGAGTAACTAACTAGTGCATCCGAGAACGCTAACATTGCTTCTTGTCTTACTTCACTAAAATCCATTTCTAAAACATAAAAAACTTTTCGGTATTTCGCCATAATTATATCTATTATATAATTATATTTATCATATAAAATATCTTTAGCATCTTCATTGTTTTCATTAACTAAAAATACTAATTCTACATCATTGTACTCCATTAAGCACCTATTCCAAATAATAATATTCCTGCTGCTACTGAAGCGTTTAAACTATTGACTTTTCCTATCATTGGAATAGATATGATTATATCACTATTTTTTTTAACTATAGTTGATACACCAGAACCTTCACTTCCAATTACTAAACAAACTTTATCAGCATAATCAACATTTTGATAATCTTCTCCATTTGCCTCGGCTGCATATATAAAATATCCTTTTTCTTTTAAATTATTAATAGCATTAACTAAGTTGTTTACCATTATGATATTAACGTGCGATAAAGCTCCACTACTTATTTTCATAACAGTTTCATTAACACTGACACTACGATCTTTAGGAATAATAATATTTTTTACTCCTCTTGCCTCACATGATCTAATAATAGCGCCAAAATTATGTGGATCTTCTAAATGATCTAGTATTAGAACCAATTGATCATTATCAATATCAATATCATTTATATTACCATATTCATAATCATGAATATCTACTATTATTCCTTGATTATATGGCATCATTTTATTCATTGTTACACTAACAGTCAAAATGTATTTTAAATTATTCTTTTTTATATAAGAAAATATTTCATTATCTTTAAAGTTATCTGCTAAATATATTTTTTTTATTTTTGATATATCTAATTCTTTAAAAACATTTTTTCCACATACTCTCATTCAATACTCACTATTCTTTCCATTATTTCTTGATATCTTTTTTTATTGTTTAAATACAAATATCCAATTAAACATTCTAAGCCAGTTGCTTTTTTATAAGTTACAATGTCTGTGTTCTTACTACGATGACTGCTGGCATTTCTTCCCCTTTTAATTATTGTTTGTTCTTCTTCAGTAAAAATATTTTCGTTTTCCAAAACTTCTAGTATTTTTCGTTGAGATTTAGCACTTACATATTTTAAACTTAAATTTTGTAAGTCATTTACTTTTGATATTCCTTTTTCAATTAAAAACTCTCTAATATATAATTCATAGGCTGCATCTCCCAGATAAGCCAATACTAAGTTATTCATAAAAACACCCGTTCAAAATATATCATAAATGAATTTAAAAGTAAAATAGCAAAAATTCAAGATTAATGCCTTGAATTCATTTGTTTTTTCTAATATATTTACCTGCATTTATAGCAGCTATCGCTCCTTCACTAGCAGCATTTATTATTTGATAAATTTCTTTTTTTACAATATCTCCACAAGCATATATGCCTTCTATAGATGTTTCGCCTTTTTCATTCGTTAATATATATCCTTGTTGATCGGTTATATCTAAATTATTACAAAAATATGTTACCGGTCCACTTCCAACATTAACAAATAATCCATCAACTTTAATATTTCTATTTTTTAAAATTACTTCTTTAATAATTCCTTCTTTTTCTAAAATATCAACTATTTCTTCATTATATAAAATTTTGATATTATCAATCTCTAAGTTTAATTCTGGTCCATTATATATAAAATAAACATTATCAGCGATATTACTTAAATATTTAGCTTCTTCTATTGATTGATAATTATTACCAATAACCATTACATCTTTATTAGTATATAAATTAGCATCACATAGTGCACAGTAACTTATTCCTTTAATATGTTCAAAACCTGTTAGTTTTTTTTGACCACGACCTGTAGCAATAATGACTGCTTTTGTTTCGTAGGTTTCTTTATCAGTAGTTACTATCTTTTTATTATCTTTTATTTGAATGTTTAAAACCTCTTCACTTTTCAACATTATTTTTTGTGATCTGAATTGACGATAGAAATTAACTGCTAATTCTGGTCCATTAATATCTGTATAACCTAAATAGTTTTCTATACTTTTAATAGTATTTAGTTTTCCACCAGGTGTTTCTTTTTCTATTGCTAAAACATTTAAATTGCTTCTTTTAGCATATATACAAGCGTTTATTCCAGCGGGACCTAGTCCAATTACTATTAAATCGTACATTAAAATAATACCGTATTTATATTACTTTTATCATTATATAAATCTTCAAATTTACTTTTGCGTGAATTTATTGTTATCATTACTAATCCTATAACTACCATTATTATTGAAACAATTTGTGCTATTTTAAAGCCACCTAATAATAATGCATCTGTTCTACTCATTTCTATAAAAAAGCGGATAGTACCATAACCAATTAGATATAAACCAGTCATTGTTCCAACTTTAGTATACTTGCTTCTTCTAATTAATAAAAAGACAATAAATAAAATAAAACAAGCAAGTGATTCATATAAGAATGTAGGAGTATAATATACTCCATCTATTTTCATGCCTTCGATAATAAAATTAGGTATAAACATCTTTTTTAGAAGTTCAACTGTTGTTGCTACACCATGTGCTTCACTATTAAAGAAGTTACCCCATCTTCCAATTGCTTGGG
>CAYYOP010000068.1:0-4461 GCA_964473435.1 uncultured Muribaculaceae bacterium
AAACAATCATCACTATAAGCATAATCTGCATAATTTTTAAAACTTTTATTTGTCCAAAAGTTATTTATAGAAGAATCAATATCTTTAGTGTTTTTTTTATAGCCACCTAATTTAGGTAAATGAATATAATTAATTTTATGCTTTTTTAATGTTTTACCTAATATTTCTTTATTATATTGTGGATTTTTTCTAGAACCAGGTAAGCTTCTGACATCGACTAAGAGATTTATTTTATTTTCAGTTAAAAGTTCTATAAAATGATCTATAGGATGATTTGAATGTCCGATTGTGTAATAAATATTATTCTTTTTCTTTTTCATAATTTTGTCCTATAAATATTATTTACATTTATTTAATTTTTATTATAATTAAAAGATTTATCTAGTCCATAATACTAAAGAGGTGATTTAAATAGTGAGGAAAAGAGTAACTCATCCATATGGTCCTATATATGATGAAAATTGCAAGATTATGTTTGTAGGTTCAATCGCTAGTGTTAAATCAAGAGAACATGGATATCCTTATTCTAGTCCTTATAATCGTTTTTGGAAAATATTAGAAATAATATTTAATGAAAAAATGACTAATCCTAAAACGTTTTTACTTAAACATAATATAGCGCTTTGGGATTCAATAAAATCATGTGATATTATCGGATCAAGTGATACTAGTATTAGAAACATTGAAGTTAATGAAATATGGGAAATAACTAATGGAAGTAAAATAAAAGCAGTCTTTACTAATGGTAAAAAAGCCTATGAAGTATATCAGAAATATATATATCCTAAAACAAATATACCAGCAACATATCTTCCAAGTTCAAGTCCTGCTTATGCAGCTAAAAGATTAGAGGATTTGGTTGAGGATTATAAAATAATTTTAAAATATCTGTAAATCATACTATTAATTATTATTAATAATATTACTTATGTTATAGTTGTATTAAGAAAGGTAATTTTAGTTGATGTTAATGAAAAGAAGTATACAATTATTATTAGTATTTGTCATAATAGGACTTTTATATCAATATGTTTTTAAAGAAAGGGGAGTAATTATCTTTAAAGACCAAGAAGAAAGATATAATATTATAGATACTCAAGAAAAAGACAAAAATATAATAGAAGAATATTTTGCTAAAGGGATGAAAACAAAAGATTATATTAGTGCAATAAATTATAAATCGCATAATATTACAAAAACAAATCAAGAATATATAAAAATAAATTATGACTTTGAAGATTTATTAAGTTATTTAGACATAGAAGAAATAATTATTAGTTTAAATAAATCTCAAGCCGTAGAAGTAGAAACAATAGGTAAAAGTGTTGATAATAGAGATATATACTCTGTATCAGTAGGTTTTGGTTCTAAAATAATTTTAATTGATGCGAATATACATGCAGCAGAAGTTGCCGGAACAATGTATATAACAAAATATATTATAGATATCATAAATCAATATGAACAAAACAATTCAGATGTTATCAAACTGCTAAATGAAGTTAAAATTGTAATTATCCCAAGTGTTAATCCTGATGGATATGAAGTTTGTTTATTTGGAGTAGATAATATTAAGAATAAAAATCTATATATTTATAGAAATAGAGAAGATATTATCTTTGATACATATAAAGCAAATGCAAATGGAGTAGATTTAAATCGAAATTTTCCATCTCAACATGGTGGATTATATTATATGAATTTTACTTTATCAGAAACAGTATCAAACAAACCAAGTCTAGGATATTTTGATTATTATCCTGGTAAACGTTTAGGTAGTGAACCAGAAACTAAAGCTTTAATGTATTGGTTTAATAAATATATAGATCAATCACATGCCTATATTGCACTTCATAGTGCAGGTAGAGTTATCTATTCAGGAAAACCAAATCTATCAGAACAATATAATATAAATAGTTTAAAACTTGCTAATATTGTTAATGAAATTAATGATTATATCGCATATGATAAAGAAGCAGAAGATGTCGGATATGGTAATGATGGTACCGCTACAGACTATGCAGCAGAGTTATCATCAGGATTTAAATTTAGTGAAATAACTGGAAGATTATCATCTGATTCATATCTAAAACCAACAATATTAAAAGAAACTAAACTAGGAATAATAACATTAGAAACACTAGAAGAATATACATTCAATTTAAAAGTTATAAAAAATGAATATTATAATAAAAATTTAAAAGAAGTATTTGATTCAGTAATAAAAAAAACAAGAAATTAATCTTGTTTTTAAATGATATAAAGTAATATACATAAGAAATGTAATAAACTACCTATATTAACAAATATATGAAAGACACTATGAAAGTATTTGATCTTATGGCCCCACATATATAATATTGCTCCTAAAGTGTAAGATACTCCTCCAAAAACCAAAAATAAAGTTGCTGGTTTTCCAATTATATTAATTAAGTCTGAAGCAGTAAATAAGATACACCAACCCATACCTAAATAACAAACCATAGAAAATACTTTAAATTTTTTTAAATCAATTGAATTAAGAATAATTCCTATAATCGCTACTGTCCATATAATAATAAATAAACTCCAAGCTAAAACTGGTTTTTGTAATCTAATCGCACTTAATAAAATAGGTGTATAAGTACCAGCGATTAAAATAAATATTGTACAATGATCTAATATTTGAAATACTTTTTTAGCAGTAGAGAACTTAGGGCTTAATCCATGATATATACTAGACATAGTATATAAAGTTACCATTGATATACCAAAAACTAATGAACCTGCTATAGCATAACCGTCTTTATGAATAATAGAGTATATTAAACATAGAACTAAAGCAGAAAGACCAATAACTCCGCCAATAATATGAGTTATCATATTCATTAATTCTTCTCCTCTAGTATAATTAGGTAAAATACGATCTATTAGTTTTATTCTTTTCATAGTTTCCTCCAGAAATATTATTTAATTCTTTTAGTTAAAACATTAACTTTTTGTTTTTCATTTATTATTGGTTCAATTAAATTTGAACATTCAATATTAGGTGAAAATGCAAAAAGTCTTTTTGAAAAATTATAATCATTATTGTTTTCGATAACTGTATTTGTTTTATTTATTAATTTTCTATTGTTTTGTTCTTTAATTACTACAGGTAAAACATCTAATAAGTTGTCAATTGTACTAGGGTCATTGTCTAATAAATGAGCATTCTTAGTAGTTCTTTTAGCAATAGTAGGTATTCCAGCATTACGTAGTGCTATAACTTTATCAATATTATCTTCATTCATCAAGTTAACACCTAAAATTTTACAAATTTCTACTTTATCTCCTGCAACAAAGAAAACATCATCGAATAAAATGTTTTTTTTCATTAATCTCTTTATAACTCTTTGTCTAGTTTTAATGCTTTCTTTATAGTTATTTGTTGTTAAAGTATGAGATGAGATAACATATATCTTACAATTCATTGCTTTCAATTGATGAGTTAACTCTATAACTTCTTCATTTAGTGGAAAAAAACGATTGTATATTGTTGAAGAGAGATTAAGAATCTTTCTCCAAAACAACTTTTTTTCTCTTTCAATCCATTTTTCTTCATTATGACCAGAAGAACCACGATTGGTTATTACTCCATCATAGTCAAAGCCTACTACAAATGGTTTATTTTGGTTATTATTTATTATATCTATATTTAACATAAAATTAATTACTCCTTTGCGGTAATTAACAATATATCAGAAAACGATTAACTAGTCAATTTTCTATTTACGTGTTAAAATTAATTTATAAATATAAAAAAAGCGAGGCTGTGATTATTTTGAATAATATAGATACAAATGATTTATTAATTTATAAAAATAGTGATGGCAATATAATCGTTGATGCTATATATAAAGATGAAACTTTAAGTTAACATTATCTAATATATTTATCGAGGAAAAACTTGATTCAAAAGTGGTTGTTTCCAAAATGGAAATAACCACTAAATATGTCACTTTATATGTGACATATAACTTAAAAAAAACATATAGGAGTGATAAAATGAATATAAATTGGTAAGTTCCGACATAAGTTAACTCTAGCTCAATCCCTTTATTTATAAGGGTTTTATATAAATTCCTTTTTACATTTTTAAGGTAAAAATATTAGAAAAATGAATAAAAAATGAGGTAGTTCCGACATAAGTTAACTCACACATTTAACATTTAAATATGAATCAATTATAATATAAGTAAATATATTATTCAATAAGTTGGAGTGTGATTTCTATGAAAAAAATTAAATTGGATAACTTTGAATTAAAAGTAGTTATTAAATCATTAAATGAAATGAGAACACAATTACTTAATCAAAATAAAGCAACAGATTTTATAGATGAACTACTTTTGAAATATATAACTGTATTAGAAAAATGATATAATTAACATATTTTGAACTGATTATAATGTCAGTTCTTTTTTTATGCCTATTAGAGCA
>CAYYOP010000069.1:0-4415 GCA_964473435.1 uncultured Muribaculaceae bacterium
AAGAAGCTGGAACCCTATATATAGAAGAAGTAAGAGATGAGGACATTATCTCAGAACTAAAAGAAATATTTAAGAGCTAACCGCTCTTTTTTTGTTCTTATGATTAGAATTTGACAATTTTACACATAGTATGATAGAATAAAACTCGTTCGTCTGGGGAGGGGAACAAAAATGAAAAGTAAAGTATCTTCACCGAAGGTATTAAACATTGTATTATGTATTGTAATTTTATTAGTATTTGTTTTAACAATAGGATCTAGAATTAATGCTGAAGTATTAACAGATAATTCTTCTGAGGTGATACCCCTCGGTAACGAGATAGGGTATACATATAAGAAATTAACTTTAGATTTAACCGAGCAAAGTGAAATAGAAGAACATCAAGAAATAGCACAAGTTATATTAGACTTAGACTATTATATAAATGAAAATGAAACGACTATTCAATTCTTTAGTAAATTATTTGATTATAATTATGACGATGTAATAAATGATTTAAAAAACAGAGAATTAAATAATGAAACTTTTGAATATACAAATATTGGGTATTTAAAAGATAGAGAAAACAATTTAAAAACATATCCTAACTTTGAATATGGTTTAATTGAATATTTTTATGAACTAAATGATAATAAAACATTAAGTAGAAATATTAAATATAGACCATATGAAGGTGAGCCTGATTATGTAGAGAAATTAATTCAATATTATACTACTATATATGATAATGTTGATAAGACTACATTATTAGGAATAGGTGCTGCTGAATCAGGAAATTATAAAGTTAAGTTTATGCTTAAATATAATAACGTTTATGGCGGTATGAGTAGTAAAGGATTAATCAAACATAATAATATCGAACAAGGTGTTCTGAGTTATGTAAGATTAATGTCAAGAAATTACTACGGTAAAGGTCTAAATACATTAGAATCTATTGGTCAAGTATATTGTCCAGTATATATCAATGGTATTAAGACAGCTAGTAGTCACTGGGTTAATTTAGTAACAAATACAAAAGAAAAATATATAAACTATACAGAAACAATAACACTTGAAAATATAATGAACAATGAAAAGGAAGTATAACTTTCTTTTTTTATTGACATAAAAAATTGTAATAAAAACTATTATCCTATATAATTAATTTAAGGTGGTATATATGCGTAAAGATAAAGTTAATTATTATTTAGATATTGCACTTGCAGTAGCGGAAAGATCAACTTGTTTAAGAAGAAAATTTGGATGCATAATAGTAAAAAATGATGAAATAATTTCTACTGGTTATAACGGCGCTCCTAGAGGAAGAAAAAATTGTGATGATTTAGGTTATTGTATGAGAGATAAATTAAACATTCCTCGTGGTGAAAGATATGAACTTTGTAGGAGTGTTCATGCTGAACAAAACGCTATTATTAGTGCAGCAAGAAAAGATATGTTAGGCTCTACTTTATATATGGCTGGAATTAATGTAGCTGACAAAAGTATAGAATCTAATATTAGTTCTTGTATGATGTGTAAAAGAGTTGTAATAAATGCTGGTATAAAAGAAGTAATTGTTAGAGAAAAAAACAATAAAAGTAAAGTCATTGATGTAAATGATTGGATAGAAAATGATGATTCTTTAAAAGGAGAATTCGGTTACTAATGAAAACTATAAAAGAAATGAATCTTAAAAATAAAAAAGTTATTTTAAGATGTGATTTAAATGTAAGTATAAAAGATAAAGTAATTGTGAGTGATGAACGAATAGTTGCTTCATTAGAAACAATTAAATATTTACTTGATAATAATTCTAAAATTATTATTTTGAGTCATTTGGGAAAAGTAAAAACAGAAGAAGATAAAGAAAAAAAATCTTTATTAATAGTTTATAACAGATTAAAAGAATTACTACCAAATGTAACTATTTATTTTAGTCCTGTTACAAGAGGTAAAGAACTAGAAAATTATGTTGAAAATCTAGAAAGTGGTCAAATTCTTTTAGTTGAAAACACTCGCTTTGAAGATTTAACTGAGAACAAAGAAAGTAATAACGATATAGAATTATCTAAATATTGGTCAAGTTTGGGAGATATATTTATAGATGATGCTTTTGGAATGTCACATCGTAAACATGCTTCTAATAATGGAATAAAGAAATATTTACCTTATGCGAATGGTTTTTTAATAGAAAAAGAACTTAATAAACTTGAAGTATTAATAAATCCTCAAGAACCATTCACAGTTATAATGGGTGGAGCAAAAGTTGAAGATAAAAGTTTGTTAATTAAAAACATCTTAAAAAAATCTAATTATTTATTGTTAGGTGGAGGAATAGCTAATACTTTTTTAGCTGTTAATTATAATATAGGGAAATCATTATTTAGCAGCGAATATTTAGAAGAAGCGAAAGAGTTGCTTTCTATATATATAGGTAAAATTATTTTACCTATTGATGTTGTTGTGGAAAACGATAAAAAGATAAGCGCTAAAAAAATCAGTGAAGTTACTGATGAAGATATAATTTATGATATAGGTCCTTTAACGATCGAAAAATATAAAAGATATATAGAAGAAGCAAATACAATTTTTATGAATGGCACAGTAGGCCTATATGAAAATAAAAACTTTGAAATAGGCACTAAAGAAATATTGAAAATATGTTCTAAAGCTAAAGGTAAAGTTGTTTTAGGTGGCGGAGATGCTGTTACAAGCGCTGAGCATTTTAAAATAACTGATTTTTATCATCTTTCTACTGGTGGTGGAGCAACTTTGGATTATATAGGAAATGGAAAACTATTATCTATGGAGGTTGATGATGTTAATAATTCTTAATCATAAAATGAATCTTAATATAGATGAAATAAAAGAATATGAAAAAGCATTAAGAGAATATGATGTAGTGGTTATGCCTCAAACTCCATATATGGGACTATTTACTAATGGCAAATATATATTAGGTAGCCAGTGTATAAGTGAATATACTGCAACTGGAGGAGTCTCTGCAGAAAGTTTAGTTCATTTAAATGTAAAATATGTCTTAGTAGGTCATTATGAAAGAAGAAGTATTGAAAGAGATACAGATCAAGTTATAAGAGAAAAGATAATTGAAATAATTAATAATGATATGACACCTATATTATGTATAGGAGATGATACTATTTTAAAAGAACAAATAAATAATATATTTGATTATATAAACGTTGATTTAAATAAAATAGTTATAGCATATGAACCTAATTATAATATTGGGACTGATAGAACGTTACAACCAAAAGAAATAAAAGAAAAAGTTTCATATATAAAAGATTATCTTAAAGATAAATACTCTCTTAATAATAAAGTCTTGTATGGTGGTAGTATTAATCAAAACAATATTAATTCAATAAAAGATATAAATAACATTGATGGTGTCTTAATTGGTGCTGCTTCTTTAGATATAAATGAAGTTATAACTATATATAATCAAATTTGTAATTGATAATATTTGTAATTTATTTGTCCATACGTTATAATTATTATAGGAAGAGGTTATCATGGAAGAACTAAAAGTTGGTAGCGATTTAAAAATACATTGCTACAAACATAATGGTCAAATCCATAGAACTTGGGATGAAGCAATTATATTAGATATAAAAGATGATCTTTTAATTTGTGGTAACAATCGAGTAACTGTTACAGAAAAGGACGGAAGAAGCCATAGGACTCGAGAACCAGCTATAATATTCTTTTATACTAACAGATGGTTTAATGTTTTTGCACAATTCAAAAAACAAGGATTATTTTATAAATGTAATATTGCCACACCATATTTAATTGATGATAATATTATAAAATTCATAGATTATGATTTAGATCTTAAAGTATTTCCAGATGGAACATTTAGAGTTTTAGATCGTAATGAATATAAATATCATAAAACTAAAATGAAATATTCTGAGGACTTGGATAAAATACTTCAGAGTGAGTTGACAGAATTAATTAACATGAAGAGAGCTGAAGTTGGACCTTTTAATAAGACTGTAATTGATAAATACTATAAAAAGTATTTAGAAATCATAGAAAAAAGTGAATAAAACGAATGATTTTGTGTCAAATCATCGTTTTTTTGTACTAATTGCCACTTTGGACTAGATTTATTTTTAGATTATGCATATAATACTATGTATACCAAGCCGGTAATCCTCAAAATTTGAGGAAAACCTATGAATTTTAACAAATTCTCAATTTTTTCAAAAAAATGTCATAAAAGTGTTGACTATTGAAAAAAGGTTTGATATATTACTAATGCGCCACCGAAGAGTAGCGCAAGATGATCTTTGAAAACTAAGTAAAATGTCAATTTTGAGTAGTCAGATTAAACTTAAAAATAAAATTTATTTTTTTTTGAGAGTTTGATCCTGGCTCAGGATGAACGCTGGCGGCATGCCTAAGAC
>CAYYOP010000070.1:0-4365 GCA_964473435.1 uncultured Muribaculaceae bacterium
TAATTTAAATACAATGCATAGTAGAGCGGGAGCGCAAGTACCATTTTCATCAATAAATTTTGGAACTGATACATCATTAGAAGGAAAAATGGTTACTAAAAATTATTTACTAGCACTAGAAAAAGGATTAGGTCATGGTGAAACACCAATCTTCCCAATATCAATTTTTAAAGTAAAAGAAGGAGTAAACTATAATCCAGAAGATCCTAGTTATGATTTATTTAAACTTGCTTGTAAAGTATCAGCTAAAAGATTATTCCCTAATTTTTCATTCTTAGATTCAACATTTAATAAAGAATATTATATTGAAAATAGACCAGAAACAGAAGTTGGATATATGGGATGCCGTACGAGAGTATTAGGGAACGTAGTAGATCCAAATAAAGCGGTAACTCCAGGAAGAGGAAATTTGTCATTTACTACTATAAATTTACCTAGACTAGGAATTAAATATGGAATAGTAAAAAACGATAAAGTTGATTTAGATGGATTTTATAAAGAATTAAGAGAAACGTTAGATTTAGTTAGAGATCAATTATTAGAAAGATTTGATTATCAATTAACAAAACATAGATATAACTTTCCATTCTTATTAGGTGAAGGTGTATGGATAGATTCAGAGAAATTAACAAACTTTGATAAAATAAAAAGAGTATTAAAACATGGAACTCTTAGTATTGGTTTCATAGGTTTAGCTGAATGTTTAAAAGGCTTAATTGGAGAACATCATGGCGAAAGCGCTAAAGCTCAAAAGTTAGGAATAGAAATTATAACCTTTATTAGAGATGTATGTGATGAATATGCTAAAGATTATAAATTAAACTTTACCTGTTTAGCAACGCCAGCTGAAGGATTAAGTGGTAGATTTACTGCAATAGATCGAGCTATATTTGGAAAAATCAAAGGAATTACTGATCGTAAATATTATACAAACTCGTTCCACGTTCCAGTTCACCATAGTATTAAAATAATTGATAAAATAAAAATAGAAGGACCATATCATGCTTTAACTAATGCAGGTCATATTTCTTATATAGAATTAGATGGTGATCCAAGTGAAAATATTGAAGCATTCGAGAAAATTATTAGAATGATGAAAGAAGCTAATATGGGATATGTAGCAATTAACCATCCGGTTGATCGAGATCCAGTTTGTGGATATGTAGGTGTAATTAAAGATACTTGTCCAAAATGTGGACGTAGAGATAGTCAAGGGGTACCAATAGAAACCCTAAATAATTTAGAAAAATTAATAAATGAAAGATAATGAGGAGAAAAAATGAAAGAAGTTAAAAAAGAAGTAAAAGTTAAAACAGTAGGAGAAGGAGAAAACTTCGAAAGAATTCGTCGTATTACAGGATACTTAGTTGGTACTGTTGATCGTTTTAACAATGCTAAACAATCAGAAGAGCATGATCGAGTAAAGCATGCTCAATGAAAATACGACTAGCAGCACCGTTACAAACAGATAGTATAGTCGATGGAGAAGGACTAAGAGCAGTAGTGTGGACACAAGGATGTCCACACAATTGTCTAGGTTGTCATAATCCAGGAACCCATGATTTCCAAGGTGGATATGAAGTAGATATCAAGGAAATAAAAAAAGAAGTAGAAAGCTTAGAAGCAGTAGAAGGTGTCACTTTATCAGGTGGTGATCCATTTATGCAAGTTCCAGCATGTTTAGAAGTTGCTAAAAGCGCTCATAAAAATAATTTAAATGTTTGGTGTTATACAGGATTTGTTTTTGAACATTTGTTAAAATTATCAGAAACAGACAAAGTATTATTAGAATTCTTAAATGAAATTGATGTATTAATTGACGGAAGATTTGTCTTAGAATTTAAAACATTAGAAGCACCATTTAGAGGATCATCTAATCAAAGAGTTATTGATATGAAAAAATCTTTAAAAGCTAAAAAAGTAGTCTTAGTAGATAAATATAAACTAACAGAAAAAGAAAAACAGATTTCTAATCATAAAATATATATTTAAATAATGATTTTATAAAAATTACATAGACTATTAAATAGAAAAGAGTGATTAAATGTATGATGTAATAATAATTGGTGGTGGTCCAGCTGGTATGACAGCTGGAATTTACCTTGCTAGAGCAGGTTTAAAAACATTAATACTAGAAAAAGAGACTATTGGTGGACAAATATCAGGTGCATTTAATGTTGAAAACTATCCTGGTTTTATAAACATTACTGGGCCAGACTTATCAAATAAAATGTATGAACAAGTGATTAATGCTGGAGCAGAATATGAATTTGAAAATGTTGTTAATATTGAAAATAATGATATAAAAAGAGTAATAACAGAAGATAATACTTATGAAACTAAATCAGTAATAATTGCTACAGGATCTAAATATCGTAGATTAGGACTTGCAGTAGAAGAAAAATTTATAGGAAAAGGAATTCACTTTTGTACATCTTGTGATGCAGCTTTTTATAAAGACAAAGTAGTAGCAGTTATTGGTGGTGGAAATACCGCAGTAAGTAGCGCACTAAATTTAGCAGATCTTGTCGAGAAAGTTTATTTAATTTATCGAGGAGAAGAATTAAAAAGTGAAAAAAGTTTATCAGATGAATTATTAACGAAAGAAAATATTGAAATAATGTACAAGTCAACAGTTGAAAACTTTAATGGTAATCAGGTTCTTGAAAGTATAGATATTAAAAAAGATGGTAATAAAGAAAATATAAAGCTAGATGGTGTATTTGAATCAATTGGTATGGATGCTCAAACAGAGTTAGTAGATAACTTATTAACAAAAAATTCTGCTAACTATATAATGAGTGATGACTGTAAAACAAATATAGAAGGAATATTCGTTGCAGGAGATTGTCGTGAAAAAGAAATTAGACAACTAACGACTGCTACAAGTGATGGAACTATAGCAGCAACCTTAGCAATCCAATATGTCAAAAGTAATAAATAAACAGAGTGTAATATTTTGTTTTTTTTGAGCGAAACTATATATTGACAAAGTTGGTAGATATTGACAAAATCTATTGCTTTTCAAAATAAATAATGTTACACTTAATTTAAGAATTATTTAAGATTAAAGAAGGAGATAAAATGAAAAAAAGTAAAAAGAAAATGACCGTACTTAATGGAGTGCTTGTTATCGCAATGGTCTTGATAACAACAGTTGGAATTACATATGCGTTCTTCTCAGCAAACTTAACTGGAGCAGAATCAGAAACCACTATTACAATATCCGGAGGTAAAATGGATATTGCCTTTGTAGGTGGTTCAAAAATAACAGCATCTGGTGCGTTTCCACAAGCTGCAGCAATTGCTACTAAAAGCATGACTGTAACTGGAACTAATACTACATCAACAACAATGCCATACAAACTAACATTAAATGTAACCGCAAACACCTTTAGTGCAACAGCGTTGAAATATCAATTAGCAAGCACTAATACAGGAAATAATGGAACGCTAGTTCCTGCAAAAACTACAAATCAAAATATAGCAACTGGTCCAAGTAATATTGCATTAGGAAATGGATCGTTTACCGGACCTACCGGTGGTGCTAAAGTTCATACTTATGTATTGACAATTTATTTTCCAGATACTGGTGGAAATCAAGATGCTGATCAAGGAAAAACTTTTAGTGCATTTGTAAAAATTGAAAATGTATAAATAACAAATAAATTAAAGACAAAGCTGTCTTTTTTTTGTATACTATTATATAGGTGATAAAAAAATGTTTGAATTCATGGGAGATAGAATCAGTAATGCCATAAAAAATATAAAAGGAATGGGAAGAATTACTGAAGACAATATAAGCGATGCTATTAAAGAAATTAGAATGGCATTACTAGAAGCAGATGTAAACTATGAAGTAGTAAAAGAGTTTACTAAAAATGTTAAAGAAAAAGCTATAGGTTTAGAAGTTTCAAAAACACTAAAACCAGAAGAAATATTTATAAAATTAGTTAAAGATGAATTAATTGAACTTCTTGGGAATGACTATGTTCCTTTAACAATAGATAAAAAACCAACAATAATTATGCTGGTTGGGTTACAAGGTTCTGGAAAAACCACAACTTGTGGAAAGATAGCAAACTTAGTTAGAAAGAAACATAGTAAAAAGCCATTACTAGTAGCGTGTGATATATATAGACCCGCAGCGATAGATCAGTTATGTGAAATAGGAGATTCTTTAAACATACCAGTATTTAATAAGGGAAAAAAAGACCCTAGAGAAATAGTAAAAGAAGCAGTAGAGTTTGCCAAAGAAAATAATAATGACTATATAATTATAGATACTGCTGGTAGACTTCATATTGATGAAAAATTAATGAATGAATTAATTGAAATAAGTGAAATAGTGACACCAGATGAAAT
>CAYYOP010000071.1:0-4349 GCA_964473435.1 uncultured Muribaculaceae bacterium
CAGTTAAGCACTTAAACGCCGACGATAGTTGTAAAGCTAAAATAGGTAGTTGCCAGTATTTTTTTTTGCAATAATTTATTAAAATGTAAAATTTTAGTAAATAGATAATAAATAACTTGACGTTTTTTTAGCGAGCATAGGTTAATTACTAAAAAGATCCTACAAAAAATATATAAATCAACAAAAGTTGTTTTTTTTTTGCTATGATAATTATGGTAGAGGTAATGTAATATGAAAGTAGGATTCGATTGCGACAAGTATGTCAAAACACAAAGTAAGAAAATAAAAGAAAGAGTAAAACTTTTTGATAAGTTATATTTAGAAGTCGGTGGAAAGTTATTTACTGATACTCATGCTTCTAGAGTACTTCCTGGTTTTAAAGAAGATGCGAAAGTTAAAGTTTTATCTGAATTAAAAAAAGATATTGAGATAATTTTTTGCATTAAAGCAAGTGATATTGAAAAAAATAAAACAAGATCTGAATATGGTATAACATATGATACAGAAATGCTTAATCTAATTAATATTTCTATTAAAGAAGGATTCTCAGTTAATTCTGTTGTTATTACTTTATATAATAATCAAACAGGAGCAGATAATTTTATTAAAAGATTAGAAAGACAGAATATAAAAACTTATATTCATACTGCTACAAAAGGATATCCAACTGATATTGATACTATTGTTAGTGAAGAAGGTTATGGTGCTAATCCATTTATTGAAACAACTAAAAAATTAATATTGGTTAACGCTCCTGGTTCTAGTTCTGGTAAATTAGCAACATGTTTAAGTCAACTTTATCATGAACATAAACGAGGAGTTAACGCTGGATATGCTAAATATGAAACTTTTCCAGTTTGGAATTTACCTTTAAAACATCCGCTTAACCTAGCTTATGAATCAGCTACAGCTGATCGTAAAGATGTAAATATGATAGATCCATTTCACTTAGAAGAGTATGGTGAACAAGCAATTAATTATAATCGCGATATTGAAACTTTTCCTATATTAAAAAATATTTTAAATAAAATATCAAAAGAAGAAATATATCACTCTCCTACAGATATGGGAGTTAACACTCTTAAAGATGCTATAAAAGATAATGATATTATTGAAGAAGCAGCAAAAAAAGAGGTCGTTAGAAGATATTACATTGAACAAGTAAATTATAAATTAGGAGTTACAGAACACGATAGCGTCCAAAAAATAAAATTATTATTAACAGAACTAGGTATAGATGAAAATTATTTAAAAGTAATTAAACCAGCTCTTGATAAAGCTAAAAAAACAGAAAGACATTCAATGGCTCTTGAATTACCTAATGGAAAAATTATTACTGGAAGAGAAACAGATATATTATCTCCAGCAAGTAGTTTAATAATAAATGCTATGAAAGTATTAACTAAAATACCAGATGAAATTGATTTATTAAGTCCTAGTGTTTTAGAACCAATACTTAAACTACGTAAAGGGTTAAATCAATTATCGTTACAAGAAGTCTTAGTAGCGCTTTCTATATGTTCAGTAACAAATCCTATAATCGAAAAAGCTTTACAAAAAGCAGATAAATTACAAAACTGTGATGTTCATTCAACATATATAGTTCAAAATGGTGATTTAAAAGCATTAAAAAGTTTGGGAATAAATTTAACATCCCAACCAACATTTTATTCAAATGAATTATTTTAAAATAAATGTAAAAAAACTTAAAAAATATATTTTTAGTGTTTACTTAAAACTAGAATTTATATATAATAAAAATAGGTGAGATAGAATGAATTATAAATATACTTCTAAAAGTATAGAAGACACAATGGAGTTAGCAGAAAATATCGAGTCTGAAAAGTTTCCAGGTATGGTTATATGTTTAATTGGTGAATTAGGTAGTGGTAAAACAGTCTTTGTGAAAGGTTTTGCCAAATCTTTAGGAATCGAAGAAACAATTACTAGTCCAACGTTTACTTTAATTAAAGAATATAATAATAGTGAAATGCCTTTATATCATATGGATGTTTATCGCTTAGATGGTGATGCATCTACTATAGGCTTAGATGACTATTTCAATAAGGAAGCAATTAGCATGATAGAATGGTCAGATTTAATTACTGATTATTTACCAGAAGAAAGATTAGAAATAAAATTCAAAGTAATAGATGAAAATACAAGAGTATTAATTTTAAAACCTTTTGGTGAAAAATATGAAGATTTAGTTAACGCAGTCTTATAGCCTCAGTTGAGGTTATTTATTTTTGTTTAATTTTAAACAAATTGATGTATAAGATATGATAATTTGGTCTTTATTGTTATAATATATATTGTTCGGAGTGGTAATATGAATACATTGTTTATAAGTACATTTAATGAATCAGTTATAATTGGTTATTTAAAAGATGGTATATTAATTTTAGATAAAGAGGTATTAGCAAGTAAAAATCATAGTGTTAATTTAGTACCTACAATTGAAAGTGTATTAAATGAAACTAAAATTGATATAACAACTATTAATGATATTATTATTGTAAATGGTCCAGGTTCTTTTACCGGTGTTAGATTAGGAGTAACTGTTGCTAAAACATTAAGTTATACTTTAAAAGCAAAAATTAAAACTATAACTAGTATAGAAGCAATTAGTTTATCTAATCCAATAAAAAATAAAATTGTAATTGTGCCAGATAATAAAGGTGTATATTATGGAATATTTGAAAATAATCAATTGATAGATAATATAAACTATTTAAGTAAATCATTATTTGAAGAATTACTTTTAAAATATAAAAACTATAAAATACTTGAATATAATAAATTAGATTTAGAATTAATATATAAATATTTAAAAGATAAAGAAAGTGTTAATACTCATAATGTTAATCCTGTTTATATAAAAAAAATAGAGGTGTTAAATGGTAAGTAAATATACTAAAGAAGATATTAAGTTTATAGAAGAATTAGGAATAGAAATAAATCCTAAATTTAAAGAATTATTTCATATAAATAATTTACCTAATTTAGAAGAAATATATGTATATAAAGATAATGATCAATTATTAGGATTTTTACATATATTAAATTTAGATAAAGTTGAAATTCTTAATATAGTAGTAAATGAAAAATATAGAAATAGTAGTATAGCTTCAATTTTAATTGATTATTTATTAAGTGAAATAGATAAACCTATAATATTAGAAGTTAAAGAAAGCAATATAGCAGCAATAAATTTATATAAAAAATTTAATTTTTTTGAAATATCTAGAAGAGAAAGATATTATGGAAATGAAGATGCTATTATAATGGAAAGAAGTAATGATACATGAAAGATGTATATATATTAGGTGTTGAAACTAGTTGTGATGAAACAAGTATTTCAATAGTTAAAAATGGTAAAGAAGATATAGCAACAACTATATTAACTCAAATAGATACTCATGCTTCATATGGAGGTGTAGTACCAGAAATTGCTAGTAGAATGCACTGTGAAAATATTACTCTCGTTTTAGAGGATTTATTAAGTAAAACAAATTTAAAAATAGAAGATATAGATGCTATAGCTGTAACTTATGCTCCTGGTTTACTTGGAAGTTTATTAGTTGGAATGGAATTTGCTAAAACATTATCATTAGTATATAAAAAGCCTTTAATCAAAGTTAATCATATAGCTGGGCATATATATGCAAATAATTTAGAAGACAAATTAGAATTTCCATTACTAGCATTAATAGTAAGTGGTGGTCACACAGAGTTAATATTAATGGAAGATGATTATAAATTTAAAGTATTAGGTGCAACATTAGATGATGCTGTAGGTGAAGTATATGATAAAGTTGCCAAAGTCTTAGACTTACCATACCCAGGTGGTCCTAATATAGAACAATATGCTCTAAAAGGAGAACCTACATATGATTTACCTAAATCTGTTATGAATAGCGAGTTAAACTTTTCATTTAGTGGCTTAAAAAGTTCTGTAATTAATTTAGTACATAATACAAAACAAAAAAAAGAAGAAATAAATAAATATGACTTAGCATCTTCTTTTCAAACAGTTGCTATAGAACAATTAATACGTAAAACAAAAGAAGCTATTCTTCAAACAAATTCAAAAAGATTAATTATAGCAGGTGGAGTAAGTGCTAATCAATATTTAAGAAATGAAATGAAAAAGTTAACTGAAGAACATAATGTCAAATTAATGATTCCTAAAATGAAATATTGTACTGATAACGCTACTATGATTGCAGCAGCAGCATATCCATTATATTTAAAACAAGAATTTTCTAATTATAATATAAATGCTATTAGTACAGATAAATTGTTTACATTTGAATAGATATTGAAAAAAATATAATATTGTAGTA
>CAYYOP010000072.1:0-1195 GCA_964473435.1 uncultured Muribaculaceae bacterium
CATTTTCTTTTAATTTAAACTGTAACTTAGTATCTATCATATGAATTTAACCTTCTTTCTATAACCTCGTATCCACCATCTAAATTTTGTTTAACAATATCTAAAATGGAATAATCATTTTCTTTCGTTTCTGAATATCTTGAATCATACTCTAAACATCCGTATTGGACTGTAAGTTATAACATCTCCTGAACTAATATCAAATGGAACAATTTGATTTATATTATCTAGTCTGCACTTTATTCTAATTCTGTATCCACCATAATCATTTTCATTTCTAATATCACTAATATCATAAATTTTATAATCAACACTGCTTGTTGATTCTTTTACTAAGACTTCTTCAAATATTGATATTAAATTTTCTTTATCCAGATTTAATTTTCTAAGCATAAGGTCTATATCGACAGTTGTTCTTTCACTAATTCCTATAATATTAGAGAGTAAGTAACCACCTTTGTAGACAAAGTTTTCTTTGAATTTGCTGTTTGATAAATGATATAAAATGTCTTCAAGAAAATAATATGTTAATACAGAGTTAAATGGAATATTGTTTTCTTTAGATATCTTGTGACATAAATATATTAATCTATCTTTATTCATGGAGTACCTCAATAACATTTCTAACTTCATCAATCGCATCCATTTTTAAAGCATACATAAATAGTTTATTAATGTCTTTGTCATTACTTTTCATGAAATTTCTAATAGCTGTAGTATACGTTTCGCGATCAACATAATCATGATTAATAATGATATCAATTATCGTCCGTTCTTTGTCATATGCATTAACCATATTACCAACATTAGTTTCTACTTGAGTAACCCCAAGATTAACAATATTTTCTTTTACATACCTAACTTCAAGGTTAGCAGGTATCTTATTTATTTTATAACTGTATGGAACACTTACTACTATTTTATTGGGTATTAGATCTGTTAACCCATGAAAATAAAGAGCAGTGGCATGAGAAAAAATTATTTGTGTAAATCTATGTTGAAGAAAATAATACTCATCATTTACACCTTCCTCACTAAGATATAGTCCTCTCTGGACACGATTTAGACTTCCTTCTTCAACAAGTCTCGAAAGATAAATTGTTGGAATATTTTTATCCTTAATTTCTTTTCTCGTTACTATGCCATTATTATTTTTAGCATAATCTAATATTATTCTTTTATAATCCATAATATC
>CAYYOP010000072.1:1205-1585 GCA_964473435.1 uncultured Muribaculaceae bacterium
AACAAAACAAATACTCTATTTAACTTTTATATTAGAGTATCACCCTAAAACCATTATAAATATCATTGAAAATCTGACTATTATTACATTTTAATTAAAAAAAGAGGTTAAAATTAACCTCTTAATTCATTATTCTATCTATGTCTCATATGTGGGACATAAAGCACCCCATTTTTTATAAGTAATTAAAAATTAGCAAAAGCCGTTAAAACCCTCTAAAAAGTGGAGATTTTAATACTTTATTTTTTCATTGATTTAATGAAAACCATTAAAAATCATTAGAAATAAACTGCTTTTGGGAGTAAGTTGGGAGTAAACAATCTACATTTTAAGCATTTTATCCCAATCAACAATATCAACTTCTCTATCACCATCTTTCA
>CAYYOP010000072.1:1595-4309 GCA_964473435.1 uncultured Muribaculaceae bacterium
GAGTCAATCGTATCTCGGTTATGATCTATTTGTTCTACATCTTTACTTCGTGTTGCTATATTCAAGTTATTGATGCTTGAATGTAGAAACTTATACCACTCAACTACATTTAATGCAGCTGGATTTCCACTATTTGGTGGCGCTAAAAATTTTACTACGTTTCCTGTTACGGTAATACTATTTGCGATTAAATTAATTTTCTCTTTTTTTATTGTTCTTTGAAGTCGATAACTCTCTTTATGATACGCATTTAACATAGATTCTTCTACAGCATCATTTGTTAAATCTAGATACATGTTTATGACCAATTTTTTAATTTCATAAGCTAGTTGCATCGAAGTTAAATGCCTTAAATCATAGCCATTTTTATACATTTGTTCTGCATTTTCAGCTATATCACTACCAAATTTTTCTTCTGTAAATACTTGAGTTAAGAAAAATCCTGGTATTGGTATACCACGTGCTGTACTTACATCAGATAATATATGTCCTATGAAATAATAAACTGACTTATATAAATTTATCGGTTCGTAAGATTTTGTTATGTTTGGTTTTATGACCAGATTTCCATTTTTATTAATATACGTTGTTGTTTTGAAAACAAAGTCAAATAATGAAAAGAATAGCCCAAAAAAAGGATCATGTGATAAACTCTTAAGTCTGTGGTTGTCTGGTAATAATCCATCCTTACTGATGCTTAAGTCATATGGAACATTGAATTTTCCTTCCAAGGTTTTTAAGAATGGACTAATAGAACTTTCACTTAAGTTTCTAATCATTTCAGTAAGCTTACTTCCGTTAAACACTTCTCCTTTTTGATATATTTTTTCAATATTTGGTGTTCCTACCATAAATACATCCAGTACTACTCCAACAATTCCAGCCAAGCTTCCAATTAGAATATCATTTCTTGTTAGAGCATCATCTTTGTATTCAGTTAAATTATCTAATTTTTCTAAAATAATGATGTTTATCTTTTCAAGTTCTTTTTCTTCGCTTTCAAACTCAATATGAATATCGTGGCCCATTTCATTTGATAAATCATAAATACGATTTATTAAATTTTCTATATCTTTACTTTGGTCTAAAACTTCACTTTGAGTATCATATAAATTGGTTTTAAACTCATCTAGTTCTTCTAAAACAGGACTAATATATTCTCTAAGAACAATCGTTTCATATTTCATATTAATTCATCCTTTTTTCAGTGTCTAAACCTATTTCAAATGAAGACTCAAAAACTACATTATCTCTATATAATTTTTCTAGACCTTTGATGGCTTTTTCTAAATTTCTTATTTGGTTTTTATTTTTTGAAGCATCTAAACGTAACGTCTGTAATTCTTCATTTAAGTCTAGAACTTGTTGTTTTAGATCTTGTAAGATGAGTTGAGCATTTACAACATCTTTTTGATTGTTTAAAACTATTTCTTTTAAAACAACTGATAATTTTGCACCTTGAGAAATTATTATATCGGGACTCTCTTTAGCAATAACATGACCTGCTGCAATCAAGGCTCCACCAGTAACACCGCCGAGTAGTGCACCACCCCCAACGAGCACCGCAACACCACCTGCCATACCAGCACCACCAATTGCAACAGCTCCACCACCTAATGCCGCTAGACTTGCAGATACTAAAGCTGCACCACTTAACCCCGCAAAAGCTGCACCTTTAATCAAGACAGCTAATGGGGCAGCTGCTAAACCTGCGCCTGCTGCAAACATAGCTGGTATAGCGACGACTATCAATGCCTTGTTTACCAATTTTTGGCGTTTGCCAAGTCCTTTATTAAGAGAATTTTTATAAGTTTTTTCATATCTTGTTACTAATTCAACATCCATATGATTTTGTCTTTGTACCAATTCTTCTAAGTATTCTAGTTGATCATTATACTTTAATTTCTTAAATTTTTTATTTATTTCTTTTGTATAATCCTCATCTTCAAAACTTAAATAAGTGTAAGGGACAAACGCTACGGATTCCAAAACTATTAAGTGATACCATGTCCTATTTGGATTTCTGGAAATCTCCTCTGCTATTTCTGCATCTAGTTCCTTTTTTGTTAGCAAGTTTTTTTCTTTGTTATCTTGAAACAAGCTTTCTATTTGCATTTTCCAATGAGCCGTCCATTCTTTCTTCAGCAATTTCTTATCCTCATCTTTAGTATATTGAATATCATTCAAGATTAATTGATATTCCATTGAATATAGAAGCAATGTTTGGTCCATTGTTAAACCAAATATATTTAATAAATTATCTTTCATGCGAATCACCTTTCATTGTTATATCTACTTTATCATAGGAAGGCTCATAATGTACATGTATCCCATATTTATTTCCAACGTTCTCTAAATCTATAATTTTGTGTTCTCAATTAGAACCATTAGAACGGTATCAACATTTTTATTCCTTTAAAATTAATATTACCGACTTTGTTTTCTTTAAAAATAGCCCCTCTTTACGTTTATATTGTTGTAATAATTATTCCTCAAAATATTCTTAATATGAACAATTCTTTAGGAACTAAAGGAAAAATAATTTTACTTCTACATAACTTGATCAATATAACTTTGATACTTTTCGAACTCTTGTTGTTTTAAATCATCAGTTGCCTCTGCATAAATGTTCATGGTTGTTCTAATGTCAGTATGCCCTAATACATCTTGTAATACTTTTAAGTTTGTTCCTGCTTCAATTTGTCTTGTAGTGA
>CAYYOP010000073.1:0-4287 GCA_964473435.1 uncultured Muribaculaceae bacterium
TATATCCATTAAGCAAGATATCGCTAATCTTTCAACATTAGGATTCAGTGAGCATATTCCATTAGATAATTTATGAGGTAGCATTGGTATAACAGAATCTGCTAAATAAGAACTAGTACCTCTAGCATAGGCATCTAAATCTAAAGGAGAGTCTTTAGTCACATAATAACTTACATCAGCGATATGTACACCTAATTGATATATTCCGTTCTCAAATTTGAAACTTAGTGCATCATCAATATCTTTCGTATCATCACCATCGATAGTGAATATATCTTCATTTGTTAAATCTCTTCGATTTATTTTTTCTGAATCTCTCACTTCTGTTGGAATTTCTAATATCTGCGCTTCTGTTTCTTTACTAAATTCATCATAAATTCCAAACTTGTATGCGACTGTTTTTATATCTACTCCTGGATCGTTAATATGTCCGATTATTTTAACTACTCTTCCATAATATTTATTATTACCTAAGTCTTTTACAGTATTAACTATAACTTTTGTTCCTTCTACACAATTATTAGTACTTTGTGAGTCTAGTTCAATTGAAAGATTCTTTTTTTCGTCGTCTAATTTTATAAAAGGGGTATTTTTTTTAAAATAAATTGTTCCTATTAGATTTTTAGTATCTCTTTCTAGAATCTTAATTATTTTTCCTTCTAATTCATTGCGATAAAGAAATGTTTCTGCTAAAACAAAATCTCCATTTGTAGCACCATTCAGATTATTAAAATTAATATATAAATCATCGCCATCTAAAAGCAAGAAGCCGTTGCCTCTCTTGTTTATACTTAATTTTCCTACTTTTATATTAGGACAATTATCATATAAAATATATTTGTTTTTTTTAGTTTTAAATAATATATGTTCCTTAGCTAAATTCTCTAGGTTTTCTTGAAGTTCATTTAGTTCTTCAGCAGTTTTTAATTCTAATAAATCGTTAATAGCGATTACGTCTTGAGCATCATACTTTTCTTTTAATACTTTTATTATTTCTTCTTTCATATTTTACGCTCCTTGTATATCGTAATTATAACACACTGTTTTCATATGCATAAAAAAAAGCACCTTAATTGGCACTTTATTAACTTCTGTTATACCAAGTATAAAATAAATGATATTAAGAAAAAAGCAAGACCTAATACTAGAGTAATTCTACTAATTAATAGTTCTGACCCTCTTTCTTTTTGATTTTGAAACAATTCTGTATTTCCACCTGATATGATTTGACTTGCATCCGAGGCTTTATTACTTTGCAATAAAACAATTGCGATTAATAAAACTGATATTATTAATAATGCTGTTTCCATAGTTTTCACCTAATTTCTTTAATAATTTAACATATTTTATTGATAAAATCAAATTATTTAATTGATTTCTGATTCAATTCTTAATAGTTCGTTATATTTACTAATTCTTTCACCACGACTTAATGAACCAGTTTTTATATATCCTAAATTTAAACCTACTGCTAAATGCGCAATAAATGTATCTTCTGTTTCACCACTTCTATGTGAAATAATTGTTTTAAAGTTATTTTCTTTTGCTAGTTGAATAGTTTTTAACATTTCAGTTACCGTTCCAATTTGATTTGGTTTTAATAGTATTGAATTATTATATTCTTGCTCTATACCTTTTTGTAAATATTCAATATTAGTAACAAAGAAATCATCTCCTACTAACATCACTTTATTTCCTATAGAATTAGTTAACTTCATCATTGAAGATATATCTTCTTCATCAAAGGCATCTTCAATACTCATAATTGGATATTTGTTTATTAAATCTTCATAATAAGCAATTAATTGGTCTTTAGATATTTTGTTTTTGTTGATAGTATAATTCTCTCCATCAAAGAATTCAGTTGCAGCACAGTCAAGTGCGATAAATACATCTTTACCCGCTATATATCCACTTGTATTAATTGCAGCCATTATATAATCTAATGCTTCTTCTATAGTATTTAAGTTAGGAGCAAATCCACCTTCATCACCAACTGATGTTGAATGACCATTTGTTTCCAGTAATTTTTTTAAGCAGTGAAAAACTTCTGCGCCACATCTCAATCTTTCTTTAAATGTGTTCTGTTTTGGAACAATCATAAATTCTTGTATTTCTAAACCACTGTTAGCATGCGCTCCACCATTTATTATATTCATCATTGGAATTGGCAATGTTCCATCGTTGCTTAAATATTGAAATAATTCTTTGTCATTTATTTTCGCTAAAGCTTTTAGTACACACATTGAAACAGAAAGAATAGCATTAGCACCTAAGTTACTTTTATTAGGTGTTCCATCCATTTTTAATAAAAGATTGTCTATTTTTTCTTGATTCAGTTCTAAACCAACTATTGCATCTTTTATTATAGTATTAACATTATTCACAGCAGCAAGGACTCCTTTACCACCATATCTATTTTTATCATTATCTCTTAACTCTAGTGCTTCATTCGCTCCAGTTGATGCTCCGCTTGGCACACTTGATCTTACTTTTATTCCTGTTTCTAGAAAAAGATCAGTTTCTATAGTTGGATTTCCTCTCGAATCTAGTATTTCTCTAGCAATAATATTTGTTATTTTCATGTTTATCTCCTATTCATCTATTAAAATTATAAAATAAATGTAAATTATAAGCAAGTTAAATGATTTTGATTAAGATTGTGATATAATTATGTCGAGGTGTAAATCTATGCGTATAGTAGAATTAACAATTGATAAATTTGAACAATTTGCTACAAATCATCCTTTACGTAATTACTGCCAAAGTTCAGAGTATGCTAAATTTATGGGTGAACAAGGTTATAGTTATGATTACATAGGTTACGAAGATGATAGTAACAATTTAGTAGCAGCTTCACTTATATTAATAAAAAAAATTGGTGCTTTTCAAAAATATGCCTATGCACCAAAAGGTTTTTTGATTGATTATTATAACTTAGATTTATTAACAAAATTTGTTAAAGATATTGCTAAAAAATACCAAACAAAAAAAGTAGTGTTTTTAAAAATCAATCCAGAAATAATTATTGGTGAATTAAAACCTAATAAAAACTTTGCTGGAACTTATAATCAAAATGTTAAAATCATTGATGACTTAAAAGATTTGAACTTTAAACGAAGAAGAGAAGTGGAACCTTTTGATTTGTTAGTTCCTAGAATCAACCCATATGTTAATTTAAAAAAATATAGTTTAGATAAATTAGATGATGACGTTAAAGAATTAATTTCATATTCTAACACTAGAGGTTTAGAATATGAAATAGCTAGTAGTAGAGAAGTAAATATTTTTTATAATTTTGTTAAAGATTCATCGTCAATAAGTATAAATACTTTTCGTAATCTATTAAATATCTTTTCAAAAGAAGAAATGGCAGAATTGATTTTAGTAAAAGTTGATTATAAAAACTTTTTATTACAAGCAAGAGAAAGTTATGATATAGAACTCAATAACAATAATGAATGTAATGCTAGAATTCAAGATGATCCTAGTGAAGAGAATTTAAATATAAAAATGGCATCTGATAAACTTTTACTTCAATTAAAAAATAATATAATAGAAGCAACTGAAGGCTTGAAAAAAGAAAAAAATGATTATGTCGCTGGAGCGATAGTTATAAAATATTTAAATCGTGTATCTATTGTAGCAAGTGGATATAATCCACATTTTGAAAATCTTTATCCTAATTATTTTTTATATAATAAATTATTTGAAATTTATAAAGATGACTATGATTATATAGATTTAAATAGTTTATCTTCTGATTTTAGTAAAGATTCGAAACATTACTCAGAAAATCAATTTAAATTAGGCTTTAAACCAGAAATCTATGAATTTATAGGTGAGTTCGATATTATATTAGATGAATCTAATTTTAAAAAATTACAGAACCGCGATCTAATCACAAAAGAATTTAAAAATCATAAAGGCATATAAAAAACTCAAGAATTTAATTCTTGAGTTTTATTATTAATAATTTTGAGCATTCATTTCCATGAATGATTCTGGATGATCACATACTGGGCACATTTTTAATGCATTTTTACCATAATAAACGTGTCCACAATTTCTACAAATCCATACAACTTCATCTTCTTTTTTAAAGACTAAATCATTTTCAATATTACTAATTAATTTTAAATATCTATCTCTATGTTTTCTTTCAACTTCTCCTACACCATCAAATAGTCTAGCGATTTTATCGAATCCTTCTTCACGAGCAACTTTTGCAAATTCAACATACATTTCTTCTGCTTCATATTCTTCTCCAGCTGCTGCATCTTTTAA
>CAYYOP010000074.1:0-4228 GCA_964473435.1 uncultured Muribaculaceae bacterium
TAAGTTCTAAAATAATTTGGTTTTTTAAATCTAAATAATTATAAGAAGTTTTAATAGTATTAGTTACAACTTCATTAACTTTTGCTTCTATCTTACTAATTAAGCCAGCATTTTCATTTATTAACACAAAACCTCTAGTTGTAATATTAGGTTTAATTAATAGTTCTCTTGTTTTAGGATCGATATTAATAATTGCTACTAATATTCCATCTCTACTCATAAGTTTACGATCTTTAACTACTACCGAGCCAATATCACCAACACGAGAACCGTCTACATAAACATCACCAGCTTGGACTTTTTTTCCAACTCTAACGCCGTCTTTTGTAAGTTCTATAGTATCTCCATTTTTACAAATAAAGATATTTTCTTTTGGGATACCGCATAACATAGCTAAATCTCCATGAGATTTCAACATTCTGTATTCACCATGAACAGGCATAAAATATTCTGGGTTAATTAATCTTAACATCCATTTCAACTCTTCTTGATTAGCATGACCTGAAGTATGCAAGTTGTCTAATACATTATTAGTATAAACAAATCCTTCATCAAGTTATAATTTATTAATGATTCTATTAATACTTGCTTTATTTCCTGGAATAGGGCTAGATGAGAACACAACTATATCATCTGGTAATACTTGTATTTGTCTATGATTCCCATTAGCGATTCTAGATAGAGCAGCTAGTGGTTCACCTTGTGATCCAGTACATAAAATACATATTTCATGTTTTTTATATTTTTTAGCTTCATTTGGTTCAATAAAAATAGTTTTATCAGTTATTAAATTATTTTTTAAAGCTATTTCTTTAGCATTTTCCATACTACGACCAAATGTTATAATCTTACGATTATTTTTACGACAAGTTTCAACTATATGTTTAATACGATATATATTTGAAGCAAATGTAGCTAAGATAATTCTAGAAGTACTTCTAGAGAATACGTCTCCTAAAGCCTCATCAACTAAACTTTCACTTTGTGAAGAGCCAGGTGTCATAGCGTTAGTACTGTCTGATAGAAGTAATTTAACTCCTTCTTGTCCTAAAGCTGCCATTTTATGTAATTCAGCCATAGGTCCGATTGGTGTTAAATCAAACTTAAAATCACCAGTATTAAATATATTACCGTTAGGTGTTCTAATAACCACTCCATAACTATCAGGAATAGAGTGAGTAGTTGCGATAAAATCAACTGTTAAATATTTAAATTTAAGAACAGTATCTTTATTATATACTTTTAAATTTTTATATCCTATGTTTCGATCAGATAATTTGTTTCTAATTAAATCTGCTGCTATACCTGGCGCATGAATAACTGGAACATTTATATGTTGTAATAAAAATGAAATACCTCCAATATGATCTTCATGACCATGAGTTATAACTAAAGCTTTAATATTCTTTTCTTTACTTTTTAAATACGCTATATCTTGGATTACGTAATCAATTCCTAGTAAATCAGTTTCTGGTAATAAGACACCAGCATCTACGATAACTATTTCGTTATCGTGTTCTACGACATACATATTTTTGCCGACTTCTCCTAAGCCTCCAAGTGCAAAAATACTCGTCACTTTATCATTATTTTTCATGTAATAATCCTCCTAAATAAAATAATTAAAGTTTGCTCGGTAATTAAGATTATAGTACATTTTCGTCATTTTGTCTAGTAAGCAACTTTTATTGTGTAAAACAAAGCATGAAATATCAACAATCAATTAAAGTTATTAACATAATTAATATAAAAAAAAGAAATGAAAAAATGTATATAACAAGTATTAGTATAGGTAAATAATTAATAGTATGTCATTTAATTGACTAAATAGACTAACAAAGAACAAGAAGTTTTGTCGAATCTGTTTAAAAACTATATATACTGACCTATATTAAAAGTGAGGCGAGGATATGTTAAAAATCAATATGGAATATCGCAAAGGAGTACTATTTATTAGATTAAAAGGAAACTTAACGAAAGAAACAGTAAAAAGTTTAAATAAATATTTAATACCGGTAATAACAAAACATGGAATAAAATATATTGTTTATAACTTAGGAGCAATAACAGTAATAGATAATTATGGGAAAGAATCATTAAAGAAAGGAGTAGAGGCAGCTAGATTAAATCATGGTGATGGATTAATTTGTAATACAAGATTAACACTGAATGATCAATTTAAAATAGTGGAAAATGAACTAGCCGCTCTATCTTTAATAAAAATATAATGAAAAATTTAACTGAAGAAGAATTAATAAACAAATATGAATTATATATATATAAAATAGCTAAGAAATTTTATAATGTAGAAATGGCAGACTTATATCAAGCGGGATGTATTGGAATTATAAAAGCAAGTCGTAACTTTAAAGTAGAAGAAGGAACGAACTTCATGACTTTTGCCTATAAATATATCTTTGGAGAAATGTATGAATTAACTAATAAATGTAGAGATATAAGGATAAATAAACAATATTTAAAATTATTAAAAGAAATCGAATTAGCTAAATTAGAATTAACACAAAAATTAAACAAAGTACCAACTTTAACTGAAATATGCTTATATACTGAAATAGATGAAACTTTAGCAACAGATATAATTTTATTAACAAGTTCAATGATAAGTTTAGATGATGAGTATCAAACATTAAATGGTGAAGTAAGAGTAATTGATTGTATAGGAACAGAAAATAATATAGATGATCAAATATTAGTAAATGATTCTATAAATACATTAGATCCACTAGAACAATCAGTTATTGATTATCGTTATTTTCAAGATTTCACACAAACAGAAACCGCTAATATTTTAGGAATTAGTCAAGTTAAAGTTTCGAGATTAGAAACTAAAAGCAAGAAAAAGATAAAAGAGTATATTGCTGTCTAATAAACCCATAATATAACTAGGTGAATTAAGTGAAGAAAAAAGAATATTTAGAACTAGTAAAGCAACTAACTCCTAAAGAAAGAAGATTAGAGAATTCTATAAATGCTTTTTTAATGGGTGGAGTATTAGGCTTTATAGCTGAAGGGTTAAAACTATTACTAATAAATAGTTTTCATATAACAGTAAAAGACGCAACAACTTGGGTATTGTTAATATATATATTATTAGCTAGTGTTTTTACATCATTAGGTTTTTTTGATCGATTCGTAATGAAGTTTAAAGCGGGATTGATTATACCTATAACAGGATTTGCTCACTCAATAACCAGTAGTGCTCTTGATTATAAAAAAGACGGATTAATTACTGGGTTAGGTAGTTACTTTTTTCGTTTAGCCGGATGCGTTTTATTATATGGAATTATTGCAGCTTTTTTCCTAGCAATAATAAAGGTGATAATATATGTATAATTTTAAAGATATATATTTAATAGATTCATTTACAATAGCTGGCCATTTAGAAAAATCAATGGATGTTAAAAATTGTGATATTTATTTAGAAGATTACTACTATGGCGAGAAAACAACTGAGAAAGCCGAAATAAAAATGCAAAAAACAATTTTAAATAAATTAATAGATAAAAATACTGAACTTATTGTAGGAGGAGATTTAACAAATCAATTAACCGCATTTGGAACATCTACACTAGGTAGTAATATTCCATCAATGGGATTATATTCGGCTTGTGCTACTACTGTATCATCATTAATAACCCTAGCAACCTTTATTAAAGCACGACATATAAAAGAAGGAATCTTTGTTACTAGTTCTCATAATTTAGCTGCAGAAAAACAATTTAGATTTCCTGTGGAATATGGAGCACCAAGACCACTAAGAAGTACTTTTACAGCAACAGCAGCAGTAGGAATTAAACTCTCAAGAACACCTTCTAAAATAAAAGTAGTTAGTGGAACATTAGGTAAAGTAGTAGATTCATATATAAAAGATGCTCATAATATGGGAGCAATAATGGCTCCATCAGCAGTATCGACTTTAATAGAGCATTTAAAAATAACTAAAACAGAAGTAAAAGATTACGATGTAATATTAACTGGAGACCTAGGAAAAGTTGGTGCTGAAATATTTAAAGAAATTTTAAAAAAAGAACATAATATAAAAATAAATAATCATATTGATGCAGGAGCAACTTTCTATAAAGACTTTGAATATTCAGGTGCAAGTGGAACAGCTGCTTTACCTTTAGTATTAGTTACTAGAATTATTAAAAACAAAAAAAATAAAAAAATATTATGCTTAGCTACTGGTTCATTACACAGTCCAGTA
>CAYYOP010000075.1:0-4182 GCA_964473435.1 uncultured Muribaculaceae bacterium
TTTTTTTCTTTTTAAAAACTTTGCTACTTGCTTTATGTGTTTTTTGTTTTGGCATAGTAATTTCCTCCTTATTTTTTTGGTGCTAATATCATAATCATTGTTCTACCATCAAGTTTTGGTGCTGATTCAACTACTGCCACTTCTTCTAGTTCTTCAGCTAAACGTAATAGTACATCTCTACCTAATTCAGTATGAGCCATTTCACGACCTCTAAATCTTAAAGTCGCTTTTATTTTATGACCTTTTTCAAGATATCCTTCAGCATTTTTTTTACGCGTATTAAAGTCACCAATGTCAATTTTTACTGAAAATTGATATTCTTTTATTTCTTTGTTATTTGCTCTTTGACTTTTAACAGCTTCTTTTTGTTTTTTCTGTCTTTCATAACGGTATTTATTATAATCCATTATCTTTCCAACAGCTTGTGGGTTATTACCACTCATTAAAACTAAATCTAAGCCAGCATAATTTGCTAAAGTTAGAGCATCATCAAGTTTCTTGGTTCCCATTTGTTCACCATTTGGTCCAATAACCATTAACTCACTGACTCTAATCGCCCTATTAATAGGTAATTCATCTTTTTTGATATTATTTGCTATTACAAAGCACCTCCATATAATCAAAAAGTGAATGCAAGTCTGCATCCACTATAAAACCATAAGTATTCTTAACTTGGCTACTTACCTATTCATATTTATGAATCAGGTGGAATGTGGATACACTCGCTTTCCTTTAAATGACAACGTTATTATAACATTTTAGATGTATTTGTCAACTATTTATTTCAATCAGTGTTACTACGATGAATAAAATTAACAAAAACAAAATTAATTCTCCCATTATAATCCTTCTTCTTATATTGTATTATGTATCTTCAAATAATATTCCTATATTTGTCGATGTACTTAATATAACATTAATTTAGAGTAATACAAAATGTTTTATTATAGATTAATTATTTAAGAACATAATAAAATAGTGATACATATGAAAAATTTAAAAATAATACAAGAACTTTTTAGTGATACTCCTGATTTAATCATAAAACCATACAAAAGAAATTTAAGTACTGTTTATATACTGTACTTAGAGTCTGTAAGTAGTGGTGATCGAGTCAATAGTTATATATTAAATCATCTAACTCTTCCTAGTAAAAACAAACTTAAACTAGAAAAGATTTTATCTGGACCTAACTCTAAATATATTGATATTAAAGAAGCTGGATATTATTTATGTAGCGGTCTTACATAATAAAGATATTCATGCCATAGAAACCAAAGCAGAACTGGATCGCGGAATAGATGATGCTAAAGTAGAACCAGCTATTTATGGTCCTAAGGATTCTTTTGTTGAAAACTATCAAAAAAATATTGGTTTAATAAAAAGAAGAATTAAAAGTAATCATTTAAAGATTAAAGAAAAATCTTTAGGTAGATATTCTATGACTACTACAGGCGTTTTTTATATTGATAATATTGTTAAAGAAGAATTAGTTGATGAGGTTTTAAGTAAATTAGATAATATTGATACAGACGCTATTATTTCTTCAGGTGAGTTAAAACAATTTTTAATAGATGAAAATAAAAATGTTTTCCCCGCAATGAAATTATCAGAACGCCCTGATACAGTAATAAATTCTTTATTAGAAGGTAAGGTTGTAATATTAGTTGATAACTCCCCTTTTGCTATTATATTACCTTCTGTACTGGCAGACTTTATTAATCCTACTGTCGATGATTATACTAATAGTATAAATACTAATTATTTAAAAGCATTAAGATTGTTCTGTTTTATCTTAACAATAATCACCCCTGCTTTTTATATTGCAACAACTAACTTTAATCAAGAAACAATTCCTAGTGAACTTTTAATGAACATTGCCACTCAAAGATTTGGTGTACCTTTTCCTTCGATTGTGGAAGCACTTATAATGCTTTTCGTCTGTGAACTTTTAAGAGAAAGTGATGTTAGATTCCCTAATAATTATGGTAGCGCTATATCTATATTAGGAGCACTTATTTTAGGCGAATCAGCTGTTGCTTCTGGTATTGTAAGCCCGATTATGATTATAGTTATTGCTTTAACATTTATTACTAGTCTTATTTTTAATGAAGTTGAAATGAATGGCGCGGTAAGAGCATGGCGATATGTATTCTTAGGATTTGCTGCTTTCTTAGGCCTATATGGCGTAGCGCTAGCATCTATATTTATGTTGATTAATTTGTGTTCATACGAAATATTCTCTTTAACTTATATGTTTCCAGTTTCTCCATTTGATCTTTCTTATTTAAAAGAAACTTTAATAAAAGTAAAAAGAAAAAAACAAAATACGCGAAGTAAATATTTAACTGATAATATTAGAAAGCAGGGATAACTTGAAAAAAATTATTATAATAATGTTAATACTTCTACTAACTGGTTGTTATAATTATAAAGAAGTTAGTGATTTAGCGTTTATTTCAAGTTTCGCAATTGATTATAAAGAAAATGAATTTAATATTATTTTAGAAGTTCAAGAAAATGATAAAGATAATAAATACTCATCATACTTTTTAGAAGGTACAGGTAAAACAATAGAATCAGCAATACAAAATGCATCATTATCATTTAATAAAGATTTATATTTTATTAATTTAGATGTCTTGTTAATAAGTAAAGAAGCCGCCAATAATAAACTTCATAATATTTTAGATTATGTTACTAGAGATAATAATTTTGCTTTAAATTTTAACGTAGCACTTTGTGATGAACAAAAAGACGCTATTGAAAATATTATGAAAAAAGATGAAATATTTGGAAGATATATTAAAACTCTATTTGATAATACCGATAATAATATTATCGATGTTAAACTTGATGATTTATTAAATGGATATTTAAATAAGAACTTAGATATTATTCTTCCAGTGATAAATACAAAAGAAGAAACTATCACTATCGATCAAGCAGTTATATTTCAAAAAAATAAAATAATTGACTATTTAGATTATCAAGATATATCTCTTTACAACATTCTAAATAATAATCATAAAAATTATTATTTAGAAGCAGATAATAACGTAGTTTTTAAAACAACTCATTATAGTACTAAAATATATTTTAAAAATAATACTTTATATATTATCCCAACTCTAACGGGATCATTAATTGAATTTGAAACTATTAATTTAAATAAGAATAAAAAGATAGATGAAATAACTAATAAAGTTAATTCTAAATTTAATAAAGAAGTTGATACTTTAATTAAAAAATTAATTAAGAAAAAAAGCGATCCTCTTGGTCTAAAAAGATATACTAAAAATAAAGATTTAAAAGATATTGAAATTCGTATAAGTACTAATATTGTACTTGAAAATAAAAGTTTGATATTTAAATCTGTTGGAGGTAATCAATGAAAAAGAAATATAAATTCGAATATAATAGTACTATATTCTTACTAGCAAGACCTCTCTTTTTAGGATTTGGTATATATAAAATAATAAATCTAGTAGGTAACTATTATTGGATAAGTATTATTATAGGAATCATCTTAGGTTTAATTATTAATCAATTGTTAATAAAAATAAATGATTTTAAATTTATAAAAACAATCATAAGTATAATTTTATTAACATATTGCTCTTATTCATTAACCAGCGCAATATCCACTTTATATTTAAACCAAACACCTAAAGTTTTAATACTTATCGCACTTTTTTTAATAATTATCTATTCAAGAAATAAAAAGAAAGATACTATTTATAAAGTAGCTAATATATTATTTTTAATTAATGTTTGTTTATATGCAGTTACAATTTTATCATTAACCCCTTTAATTAAAATAGAAAATTTTACTTTCATAACTACTTTTTCTATATCAAAAACCTTAATAGCATCATTATATTTCGCTTTATTAAGCACCCTACCATATATAGCATTACCTAACTTTAAAGAGCATTACAATTATAAATCTTATTTATTTTCGTGTCTCTATACTTTATCAATATTTACTTTAATAATAGGTATTTTAGGAACACCAATCGCTTCTATATATAAATATCCCGAATATATAATATTTAAAAAAATTTCTATTTTAAATATTATAGAAAATATTCAAAATTTATTATTTATGAGTTGGATATTTGAAAGTTTTACTCTTTTAGGAATCGCTAGTAATAATATCAATAAAAAAATATTACTAAT
>CAYYOP010000076.1:0-4124 GCA_964473435.1 uncultured Muribaculaceae bacterium
TGTTTTAGTTGCAAAAGAATCATTACTTGGAACAATATTGTCTGATGTTATGTTTGCTCCACCATTATACACTATCCTCATAGAGCCACCTGTTAATGTAATAGTAGTTCCTTCTTCTTCACCTGTTATGTTTGCACTAAACCATGCAAAAGATGCTCCAATGGTTATTAATAGGATTGTTATTATCCCTGTTATTGATAATATTATTTTATTTTGTTTTCTCATACGTTCACCTTAGTTTAAGTTTACCATTTTTTATTTTTATATTCAACAACAACAATAGGTTGCATATAATGATTTTGGGTTTAATACAAAAAAGAAGAAATTATAAAAGTAGTTATACAATTATAGTGAAATTTAAATGTTCTTTAAACACATATGATATTACCTAGGTTATTAAACATATTAAAGAATCAATTTATAACAAATTCAAACAAATAATAAATTATCCTGATAAAATTAAACAAGAACTAAAACCATTTAAAGAGTATGAAAAATATATTGAGAATATTAAAATAAGATATTAATAATAGAATCATTGAATAAACTAATTAGTTACACAATAAAAGGATGAAAATAAATCATCCTCTTATATACGCTTTCTTTTAATTTCTTCTTTTTCTAATTTATAATCTTGATTATATTGCTTTATGTAATCTGGACATAGATAATCTTCTAAACCATATTTTTTTAAGACCATCATACTATTAGTATTATTTATTACTAAATCAGCACTAACTTGTTTTAATAAGTCCATTCCTTTTTCACGATCTTCTTTTATTAAATAATAAAATTTCATTGCTAATAATGTTCCTAATAAATAAGTACCATTTTTTAAGACAACTTCTGAATACATTACTATAGGATTCTTAGGTTGACCAAATATTGGTGGGATCGGATTCTTAATTTTCTCTTTTAATTCTTTAAGTTTAGTAACACTAGCTGTTTTTCTTAATGATTTTTCAACATCATCAATTATTTGATCATAATTTTGGTTTGAACCTAGTATGTAGTTTGTATTTTTTAAATAATTATTTTGATTAGTTAAAAATTTATATTTAGATAAACTAGCATCTATAGCTAAATTATTTTCTTTTTCTATAATGAAATCCATACTTAACATTTCAATTAGTCTTGGAAAAAACTTAACAAAAACATTATCTATTTTAAGTTCTTTTTCAAGATAACTTCTTCCAAAACTAAGATCTCTATTATGACCAAAAGAGCTTAAAATATTTATTAGTGAATTTAAATGAATATCATTATAATAAGTAGATAAAACATGGCCACTTATATAAGTTTTTCCTAAATTGCTTGGATAAATAGTTTTATCTGCATCAGTCAAACTTATTAATCCTTTATTAGCAAGTTCTGATATAGCATTCTTTTCAAGAAATGGTATTGAATTAACAAACTCATCACCTAATTTTATTATTTCATATGCAGATAACTTATTAACATATTTATTAAGTAACGGTGATTCAATATCTACTTTAGTATCTTCTAACGAATGATTTTCAACTAGTTTAAGAAAATCAATTAACATTTCTTGTGAGCGATAATCAAATATTTTATTTAAAGTCTTATTTAATCCTTTATTTCTATTTAAATATCTTTCCGTAAAAGCATGGCTTTCTTTTAATGTAGAATCTTTTTCTAATTCTCTATCATTGAATGTTCTAGAAAATAATAAATTCTCATAATTTTTTAACGCTAAATACTTTGAAGTTTTCTCCTCAAATGTAGTTGGTTTCCATTTTTTTAATTCTTCAATTTCTTTTGTTATTTCTTTAAAATTCCAGTTAATTTCCATAGTGACCTCCATTAAATTTATTGATTTTTATAATAGCATATTTGATATAAAATAACAATATTTTTATTTTATTATGCTTCTATCAACTTTTACATCTAAAATTCTCTTGGTTGATTCATTTATTCTTTCTTCTTTTATTTTATCTTCTATTATCATATATCTTAATCTATTAAAGTATTCTTCTAAACTTTTTGGCATTAATAATACATCTATTCCAGCCATAATACAGTTTGTTATTATCTCATCTGTTTTATAATAGTTTAAAATTGCTTTCATTTCTAAAGAATCTGTTATTATTATTTTTTTAAAATTTAAAGCATCTCTTAAAATATTTGTAATAATATCTTTAGACATTGTAGCAGGAATATGATTGTTTAAAATATTTGGTAAAGATATATGACCTGTCATTACAAAATCAGCACCTGCTTTTATTCCTGATTCAAATGGGAGAATTTCTCTAGTCATTAATGTCTTTAAATCTACATTAGATGAAGCAACACCTAAATGACTATCTTTTAATGTATCGCCATGTCCAGGAAAATGCTTTAGAGTAGATGAAAAATTTTGTGATAAAAATCCTTTAACTGTCGCTTTTACCATTTTAGAAACTTCATCTGCTTCGTGACTAAATGCACGGTTACCAATAACTTTATTTTCTGGATTAGTTTGAATATCAGCTATTGGTGCAAAATTCATATTAAAACCTAATTCATTCATTTCTTTTCCTAAAGTATTTCCTACATTAAATGCTTCTTTTGTATTATTTATTTCCCGCATTGGAGAAAATTTTGTAATACCAATTTCTGGATTATAACTTAATCTTCTAACTAAACCACCTTCTTCATCGGCTCCTATAAATAAAGTATACTTACTATTATTTTGTAAGTCTTCAATATATTCAACGATTTGTTCTCTTGAAACAATATTCTTACCAAAAAACGCTATTCCTCCAACATTATATTTTTTCAAATTATATTTTTGAATTTCATTAATGCTTGTAGCAGGTGCTTTAACATCTTGCTTTTCTAAAGCATCAGGTCTAACAAAAAATAATTGTCCGATTTTTTCTTCAAGTGTCATTTTATTTAAAATTTCATTTGATAAAGTAGTCATTTAATACTTCCTTTCGCAATTATTTTAACATATTTTTTTATAATAAGTAAAAATTTAATTGCTTGACTTTTATATAAAATATATTATAAAAAAATTGTGATATCTCTAAAATTTTTTTTAATTAAAATAAAAAGCAATAATTGCTTTTTTATGATTTAAATTTATAGATGATTTATTTTTTTATAATCTCAACTTTACATAACGAAACAAATGCTGGATTATCACCATTTGGATCAGTTACTACTACTATACCTGGTTCATTTATTAATACATCACCATTAGCCACAGTTTGACCTCCTGCTTTTATATCAACGCTTTGGGTTCCTGCTGGGATATATCCACGTATTGCCTCTTCACAATCAGCATCACAACCTACTAGTTTTGGATCTGGCGCTGGTAAGTAAGTTATATTATTATTATATACACTACTTGTAATTTTAATAGAAACAATTCTACATAAAGAAACTCCTTCTTGTGGCACTCCTCCAGTATTTACTAATTCAAATAAACCTGAATGTAAATTAGTAGCTGGACCCGGTAATAAAGATCCTGGTCTACCACTAACATTATCACCACTTTCCATTGCAACTATTAAATTATCGTTAGGATATAATACTATGATTTGCTGAATAATGTTTCTCATTTGACTTACACAAAAACATGACATTGTATCCTCATTTGAACCTGTTGCTCCAGTCGGTCCTGTCGCGCCAGTTGCTCCAGTTGGTCCGGTTGCTCCAGTTGTTCCGGTTGGTCCGGTTGCTCCAGTTGTTCCGGTTGGTCCGGTTGTTCCAGTTGCTCCAGTTAATCCAGTCGCTCCTGTCGGTCCGGTTGGTCCAGTTGCTCCTGTTGGTCCAGTAGGACATTTAACATGACATTTACAACAGCAATTTAAAGGATGTTTTATTTCATTATCAATATTATTTTTAAGATATTCATTGTTGTTAATTGTTATCACCTCCTTAGTATATAATATGATTTTTATATTTTTCATGTAGTTAAATTTTCTTATATAATATCGAGGTCAGTTATTACTTTTTAATAGTTAAATCATTATAAATCACAAAAAAAGTATAAGTTCATTTACTCATACTTAACTTTTAATTTGGTGCGATATTCGTACCTTATATGAACTGTCCCTCGTTGACATTTTCAGTATATCACAAGTCTTTTCAAAGACCTATACCCAAAATCACTA
>CAYYOP010000077.1:0-4070 GCA_964473435.1 uncultured Muribaculaceae bacterium
CTACACCATGTAATCCTCCAGATACTTTATATCCACCATCGCCGAATTTACCACCTGCATGAAGCACAGTATAAACTGTTTCAACTGTTGATAATCCTGTTGTTTTATTCAATCCTGTTGGTATTCCTCTTCCATCATCTTTAATTGTTATTGAATTATCTTTATTTATAATTATTTCTATATCATCGCAATATCCCGCCATTGCTTCATCTATTGCATTATCAACTATTTCCCATACTAAATGATGAAGACCTTTAATACTTGTTGTTCCTATATACATCCCTGGTCTTTTACGGACTGCTTCTAAACCTTCTAATACTTGAATATCACTAGCACTATATTCTTTACTCATACTCTTTCACCTCTATTTTTTTTTCTGTTAATTTAAATACTTTACTATTATTTAAAAGTTTTTCATCAATATTATCTAAATCAGTTGTTGTTATAAATATCTGAATGTTTTTTTTAAAAAACTTTATTATTTTATATATTTTACTTGTATCTAATTCACTAAATAAATCATCTAAAATTAAAATTGGATATTCTCCTTTAATTCCTTTAAGATTACTGGACTGGTAATAATGTCTTTGTAGGTATTGATGACCTGAATATCGGCCTGTTGGTTGTTGTAGGCCTGACCATTGGCATTGTTTTCGTTTTTTCAAAAAAAACATTTATCTCTGCTAACTTAAATGAAATAATCGCATTTTTTTGTTCCCCCTCGGATAAAAAATTTTTTGCTAATTGGTCTTGGAAATAAAATATAAAGTCATCTAAATGAATTCCTATGCTTGTTTGACCATAATTTAAGTCTCTTTGAAAAACTTTTTCGTACCTATTAATTAATTTTTCTTTTGTCAATTCTTCATATTCAGAGATATATTTTAAGAACAGACCTTCTTTTTTAGTTATTTTATTAAAATTAACATCCAAATACTCATTAATATCATCTATAAATTTTTTTCTGATATTATAAATTTGTAAACCTACGTCTACTAACTTATCAGTTAATATATTTAAGTATTCTTTAGGAATCATACTATTTACTTGCATTGACTTCAAATATTTATTTCTTTGTTTTAATATTTTATTATAATTTGATAACAATTTTAAATATTCGTTATTTAGTTGAGAAATTTCCATATTTATTAATTTTCGATGAACACTAGGGCTATCTTTAATTAATTTTATATCTTCTTGACTAAACATAATAACATTTATTTTAGATATATAATCACTTAATTTACTTACTTGATTAGAATTTATAAATACTTTCTTTCCTGTTTTATCAACGCTTATCTTGTATTCATTTATTGATTTATTGTTTATTTTACCAATAATTGTAGTAAATTCCTGATCTATGTTGATTAAAGCAACATCTTCAAAGGTTCTAAATGATTTTGTTAATGCTAAATAGTATATTGCTTCTACAATATTTGTTTTTCCCATTCCATTATTACCAATTATTATATTTTTATATTTGGTAAATTCAAATGATTCTGATATGAAATTTCTAAAATTAACTAGTTTCAAATTCAATATTTGCATTTATAAACCTCTTTTAAGCCAAATTCATAATAAAATAGGTATACTAGTACACCTATACCTATTTAAATTATAACACAAATTAAAGATGTTTCAAAGGAAAATCATTGTTTTCTTACTCTTTTTCTTATAGAAGATTCAAGTAAAGAAGCTTTTAAAATTTGATTCTTTATAACATTTTCAGAAACAGATATTTCTATCGTTTCTTTATTTAAAAACTCTACAAATATTTTATTTTCTTTTTCATAAAACTTATTTATATTGTTTAAACTAATCCAAGCACACTCTTTTAAACGTGGTGATGTTGTTGGAAAAAATATTACATTGTTTTCTTCTGAAATGATAATAGGAACTTTATAAGTTAAACCAGTTAATGCTGTTGAACCTTTTTGTCTACCTTCCATTGTACTACCATAATAACGACAACTTGCATCCATTATTTTATTTACTGATTTTTCTAAAACAAAATAATTATTTCCTTCATAAATAATTGATTGCGTTTTATTTAATGGCAATATAGCAAGTGTTTTTGCATTTATTTCATAATCTTGCATTCAATCACCCCCTAACCAGTTCCCCTTATACCATTTTTATTTGTAATATTTTGTTGATTAATAGCGAATTATCCACAAAAAATAAAAAAATGAGATTTCTCATTTTAATATGTTTTAATTGGTAATATTAATTGAATTAAAGATTCATCTGTTGTAGACTTTAAAACTATTGGTTTAGAATCAGTGTTCAACAATATTAATAAATCATCTTCATCAAAGGTTTTTAATGCTTCTAACATATATTTAGAACTAAATGAAATTGATAAGTCATTTGAAGTATTTTTATCAATTGATACAGTTTCTTCAACTTTACCTATCTCACTAGCATATGAAGTTACTAATAATTCCTTTTCGTTAGTTTCCATTTTAACAATATTTTTATCTTTGTTTTGAGTTAATAAAGCAGCTCGATCAATTGCTCCATAATAATCTGATAAAGAAGAAGTAATAATAATTTCAAAATCAGTTGGAATTAAATTTGATGTATTAGGATAAGAACCGCTTAATAAATTTGATTGAAAAGTATAATTATTATATTTAAATAATATTTTGTTGGTAAATGGATGTATTTCAACATTATTTTCTAAAGATAACAATTTATCCAGTTCATTAATGTTTTTTCCAGGAATTACTAACTCATATGATTCATATTCTTCTTCAAGAATTAATGTTTTCTTTGCTAAGCGATATGAATCTGTTGCGATACATTCTAATATGTTACCATTTATTTTTATATTCAATCCAGTTAATAATGGTCTAGACTCTTGATTAGATACAGCAAAAAGAGTTTGATTTATCACTTTTTTAAAGTCTTCACTTTTAACAACAATAGGTTTTGTTATTTCTTCTAAATTGATATTAGGATAATCTTCAGTATTTAAACAATTTAAATTATATATGGTATTTTCAGTACTAATAATTATTTTTAGACTATCAACTACTTCTATATTAATATCTGTATTAGGCATCTTTCTTATTATTTCTAGTAAATACTTACTTTGAATTATTATACTTCCAACTTCGCTTATTTCTTTTATATTTTCTTTACTTATAAATGTCTTTATAGTTAGATCACTATCACTAGCTGTTAAATATAAACCTTCTTTGGTTAAATCAAACTTAACTCCATTTAATATAGGTATTATATTTCTAGGAGAAATGGCTCTCATAACATTTATTAAACTTTCTAATAAAATATTTTTTTCAATTAATAATTTCATACTTATTCCTTCTTTCTTTTGTATATTATTATTATTACTGTTAATTCTGTTGAAAACTAAGTTGTTCTCTTTATAATTCTTTAAATCTGTATGTTGATAACTTTTTAGTTATAGTCATTAATTAACAATCAAGTTTTTTATTTCATCAATGGTCTTTTTTAAATTTTCATTTTCTTTTAATTCTTCTGTGATTTTTTCATATGAATGTAAAACTGTTGAATGATTTCTATTTCCGAACTCAACTCCTATTTTAACAATAGTCTCTTCGGTACTCATTCTACTTAAATATATAGCAATATGTCTAGGATAACTAATGTTAGCATTTCTTTTTTTACTTTTTAAATCTTCAATAGTAATTTCAAAGTGATCTGCAACAGCTTTTTGAATTTTTGTTATATTATTATTTATATATATAGATTTACCAATATAATCTTTTAGTGCTTCCATTGCAAATTCTAAATTTATTTCTGGCGGACACATAATAGCGGCATATGCATACAATCTTGTTATTGCCCCTTCTAGATGTCTAACGTCATTCTCGCAATTAGTAGCAATATATTCTATTACTTCATCTTTAACTAATTTAGCAACTTCTTGACCCGCCATTTTATCTTTTAAAATTTTACAACGTAATTCAAAGTTTGGTGGAAATATATCTACTGTTAAACCCCATCTAAATCTAGTTCTTAAACGATCTTCTAATAACTTTAAATCATCTGGAGACCTATCTGAAGATATTATAATTTGTTTA
>CAYYOP010000078.1:0-4062 GCA_964473435.1 uncultured Muribaculaceae bacterium
TTAGTTTTATCTGTTTTTGTACTATAATGAATATAGTAGGAGAGTGAGTCTATGAGAAAGAAAAATGGATTTATAGCGACGTCTTTATTGTATTCATTTTTTTTAGTATTCTGTGCTCTTATAGTAGGTTTAATAGGAACAGTCTTACATAATAGAAGACTATTAAATAATGTAACTAATAATATAAAAAATGATTTATCTGAAATAGATAAAAGAACATTAGGCAAAGTTGAAGTAGGAAGTTATGTAACTATTCCAGTGTTTTCTTCAGATATTAAAATTACTACAGAAAATATTAAATGGATAGTTGCTAGTAAAGATACTAATAATAAAACTGTTACTTTAGTAAGCGATAGTGTTGTTATGATGTCTAATAATTATATGTCATACTTAACATTACAAGAAAATTTAAATCATTATTTTAATTTATATACGTCAGGAAGTTCATCGATGAATTATATGACTTACTTAACAAAAGAGGATATTACTAGTTTTGAAAGAATGACTGATTTAATTTTAAAAAAAGCATTATTAAGTGTTGATACAGAATATTTTTATTATGATAAAACGACCGCACAATTTTATTTATATAAATATACTTGTGATCAAAAAGATGTATGTTCAGTAAATAAGAATCAAAAAATAGCTACTAATGATACTAAACAATATGGATTAAAAATTGTTATGAAAGTTTCAGATAATACACCTATATCAGTAGGTAGTGGTGTTTTAAATAATCCTTATGATATTTTATATTATGTTCATAAAAAAGATAATGAAGAAGTGTTAAAGCTTCATTATGACAATATAAACTCTAATGGTAATTTAGGTTTTAAAACGGGATTAAACACTATTAAAGATTTGTCTGGAAATAATGAAGATGGTATCTTACTTACTGGAACATATGCTAATAATATAAATAATGGTGCAACTATTTCTACTACAGCGGGAACTACTTTAAACACTAATTTAAATATTCATCAAATAGTTACTAGTACTGATGGGTTCACTATTGAATTTAGAGCATTAAATAATTTAAGATTTGGAGCAAGTCCTAATTATATGGCAGATTTTTTAAATCTTGTTGGTAATGCGACTATTAGATTAAATACTACTAATTATGCTACTGGTGTTGTTGCAGGATCGTTCAATACTTATACAATTGTAAAAAGACCAGGAACAGCCTACCTAAGAGTATATGTTAATGGTAAGTTAATAAGTGCTAATGTGACAATTGCAACTCTTAGTGTTGCTGCTAATAATATTTTATATATAGGTGGAAGTGGCTTAACTGAAATATTTAAATCAATCAGAGTATACAATACAGCATTAACAGATGCTGAAATAATACATAACCATAATGTTGATGAAAGATGGAGGATTGTTTAATGAAGAATAAAGGTTTTGTTATGATTGAAACAATAGTTGTAATAACGATTATAACTGTGGGGTTAATATCACTGTATGCCTCTTATACATTAATTTTGAGTAAAGCAACAACAAAGAACTATTATGATGACGTTGAACATATATATAAAACATATTTTGTAGGTAAATATTTAGTTGAAAGTAATCATGCTAATTTTACAGGTAATTTTAAAACATTAGATTTATCTAATAAAGATTTAGAAAGTATAGCAATGAATTTTGAAATTCAAAAAATATATTTAGCAAAGGGGTCCTATAATAATATTATTAGCAAAAGTAATTTAATAACTTTAGATGGATCTACGATTGACTATTTAAAAGCATTAGATAGTTATGATGAACAAAAACTTAATATTATTGTTAAATATAGAGAAAAGAATAGCGATCCAGTATTAAATATTACTAACTTTGCGTCTATCGCATTATAGAAAGGATTAAAAGATGGAAGAAAAATTAAGACCAATTATTATTAATGAAGAAATTACTAATATATCAGATGTTTTTGACGCTATTGATCAAAGTACTGATATTCATTTCCTTCAAGTATATTTAATAGAAGTTGATGAAGTAATAAAAACAAGAAATGTAAAACATTTACCAGAGTTATCTGATAAATTATTATCACGTATAAAAGAAATTTCTCAAAGTAATATACTTAAAGAAGAAGACTTAGTCATAATATCAGCTGTTAAAGCTAATCAGTTAATAATAAAATTATATGATCAAGTTGTTTTAACATCAGAAGAAATAAATCAATTAAATAATTTTGTAAATTTAGGATTAAATCAAATGGAAGATGAAACAATAAATTATGATCATCAAAACTCTATTGATATGTATATTGAATATTTAAAAACTAAAGAAATGAATTTAACTACTGAAGAATCTCAAATAATATTTAAATATGCGAATATAATAGAAGCAAAAGAAAAGAGTTTAAATAAAAAAATTGAAAAGCAAGCAGTTAAAAAACTAACTGTTTTAAATACTAATGGAGCAGTAATAACTGTTGTTATTCTAGAAGTTACAATACTATTAGGTATGTTGATAAGTGTTCTCGCTCTTGTAAAAAGATAAGAAAATAAGTATAATAAATATGAGGAGATAATAAATGGATAATATTATAAATGAAACAGAAACTAAAATGTTGAAGGCAATTGAGGCTTTAGAAAGCAAATTTACAGGTGTAAGAGCAGGTCGGGCAAATCCTGGAATGCTAAATGGCATCGTTGTTGATTATTACGGAACGCCTACACCAATTCAAAGTTTGGCAAATATAACAGTTCCAGAAGCTAGACAATTAATGATTAAACCTTTTGATAAAGGGGCGTTAAAAAATATAGAAAAATCAATCTTTGAATCTAATCTTGGTATAGCGCCAACAAACAATGGTGAAATGATAATTTTAACAATACCTGAATTAAACGAAGATCGCAGAAAAGAATATGTTAAACAAATTAAAACAATGTCAGAAGAAGCAAGAGTAGCATTAAGAAATGCTCGAGAAGAGGGAAGAAATACTGTCAAACGTGCAGATCTTCCGGAAGATGATACTGAAAGATACTATGAAGACATTCAAGAATTAATAAATCAATATAATAAAATGGTCGAAGAAAAAACTAAAGCAAAAGAACAAGAACTAATGTCAATTTAAATATTAGGAGTGATCGCTTTATTACTAAAAAATTAAATAAAACATTTGAAGGAACTATTTAAAGATATGCTATGTTTATTGATGAAGTAAATAGAAACAATCAAAAGTATAGATTTGAATTATGTCATAAAAAAAGTATAAAAGAAGACTAGATAATATCTGGTTTTTTTAATGAAAGTACAAATTTTGAAAATTCGAACAAGTGTTTGAATTTTGTGTTGACTTTTAAGAAAACTTATTATAAAATCATACTCATAAGGAGTGAGTATTAATGAATGAAAATAAATTACAAGTTATAAGTAAAATATTTAATGATGAAAATATTAGAACGGTTTGGAATAAAGATGAAGAAAAATACTATTTAAGTATTGTAGATATAATTGGAATATTATCAGAGAGTATCGATGGAAGAAAATACTGGAATAAACTAAAACAACGTTTAAAAGAGGAAGGAAATGAAACGGTGACAAATTGTCACCAGTTGAAATTAAAAGCAAAAGACGGCAAATATCGTCTGACTGATGTAGCTGATATTGAGGGGATATTTAGAATAATACAATCTATTCCATCAAAGAATGCTGAACCATTTAAACAGTGGCTTGCAAATCTTGGAAGCGAAAGAATAGATGAAATTTTCGATCCATCACTTTCACTCCAAAGATCAATTGATACATATCGTGCAAAAGGTTATGATGAAGCTTGGATTGCGAAAAGGATTAAAACACTTCAAGATAGAAAAGAGTTAACCGATACTTGGAAAGATGGAGAAATAAAAGAAGGCGCTGAATATGCTCTCCTTACTAATGAAATATATAAAACTTGGTCCGGTATGAATGCTAAAGAATACAAAGAACATAAGGGTCTTAGAAAAGAAAATTTAAAAGATAATATGGATAGTAATAAATTAAATTACAAATATATAGATTAAGATAGAGAACTAATTCTTAAAAAATAATAATCAGAAAATGCTTTATTATTTT
>CAYYOP010000079.1:0-4046 GCA_964473435.1 uncultured Muribaculaceae bacterium
TTGTACCTTATACAAGAGGAAAACAAAGAAGTCGTAAGTCAGAAGATATTTTAAAAGAGGTGCGAGAGTTAAAAGAGTTAGGTTATAAAGAAATAACATTATTAGGTCAAAATGTTAATGCATATGGAAAAGATCTTGAAGAAGAATTAAGTTTTGGAAAATTACTTGAAAGTGTAAGTAAAACTGGAATAGAAAGAATTAGATTTGTAACTAGTCATCCATGGGATTTTTCAGATGAAATGATAGATATAATTGCTAAATATTCTAATATAATGCCTTTTATTCATTTACCAGTCCAATCTGGATCTAATAAAATATTAAAATTAATGAATCGTAACTATACTAAAGAAGATTATTTAACATTATTTGATAAAATAAAAAATAAGATTCCTAATGTTAGTATAACGACTGATATTATTGTAGGCTTTCCAGGAGAAACCGAAGAAGATTTTGAAGAAACAATAAAATTAGCAGAATACTGCAAGTTTGATGGAGCGTTTACTTTTGTATTTTCTCCAAGAGTAGGAACACCAGCATCTAAAATGAAAAATGACCTTACTAAAGAAGAACAAAATAAGCGTTTACAAAGATTAAATAAAGTTATTAACAATTATTCCAAAGAGAGTAATACTAAACTTTTAGGCACTATTCAAAAAGTTTTAATTACAGGAATTAGTGAAAAAGATAAGACTAAAGTATGTGGATATACTGAAAACATGAAACTAGTAAACGTTGAAGCATCTAAAGAAAATATTGGCAAAATAATTAATGTCGAAATATTAGATGCTAAAAGCTTTAGTTTAGATGGAAAAATAAGAGAGTAATCTTTTATTTTTTTTGATTATTTGGTATAATACTAGAGAAAGTAGAGGCAAAATATATGGAAAAAAATAATAAGTCTGATGAACCAATCATAATAGGTACATTACGTAAAGAAAAATCTAGTAAACCAATCTTTGTTTTTATAGTCTTAGCTATTATAATAGGAATAACTTTTGCACTTCCATATATAGAAGAATACTTAACTAATCCTAATACAGCATTAGGAGGAATTTATAGCAGCATCTTTGGCACTCCAAAAGTAGAAGATAGAGAAGATCTACCTATTATAGATAATAATCTTCATATATTAAATAATAAAACAACTATTAATTTTAAAACAATTATTATAAATAATATAAATTTAAATAATGATACAATAACTTATAATATTCGAACAACAAGTAATACATTAAATTTAGATGAAAGTAATTATTATTTTGAAATATATGGTTCTAATGACAATCTATTAGAAAGAATAAAACTAACTGGAGAATTAACTCCTATTGAAGAAGAAAGAACATTCACATTTAAAACTTTGAAATTTAATTCAGGAGTAAACTATTTTGGTAAAATAACAGAATTAACTAATGAAGACTATGAAGATATTATTTTAAACTCAGATGAATCTGGAATTAGTTCTATAATTTGTAATGACTCAAATAATAAATATGAATATATATTTGATAACTATGAATTAAAAAATATCAAACACTCATTTGAATATACCTATACAAATGATATAGAAATATATTTAAATATGTTTCAAAAACACACACTTTTTACTGAAATAATAAATAATATAAAAGAAAACTCATCTACAACAGAAGAAACAAATAATGGTTTTATCTTTACTGCGAATTTAGACTTAAACACTATAAATAAAAAAGATTTAAAAGAAGCAGATAACCATCATTATTATAATTTAAATAAATTAGCTAAAATAATAGATTATGATATGAAAGTCCAAGGCTTCATATGCAAATAACACTTAATGATTTTGAAGGACCTCTTGATTTATTATTACATTTAGTTAAAGCAAACAAAATGGATATTTATAATATTGATATATCAGTAGTAACTAAAGAATATCTAGATTTTATTGATAGTAATACTGGCTTATCAATAGATGCCTATAGTGAATATTTAGTGATGGCTAGTGAATTAGTACATTTGAAAAGTAAATTATTGTTAAATCAAGACGGTGATTCAGAAGATGATTATGAATTTACTAATCCAGAAGATTTAGCAAATAGATTATTAGAATATCAAAAAATAAAAAATATAGCAGGAGATTTTCGAAACTTAGAAGAAAAAAGGAGTGAAGTGTATACTAAAACTCCAAGTCATATTGAAGAGTATCGCGAAAATAAAGAAGTCATAAATAGTGATATTGGCTTAGAAGATTTATTAAGTGCCTTTGAATTATTTTTAAAAAGACAAAAATTAAATGAACCAGTAGATACTAAAGTAACAAAAAAAGAATTAAGTGTTGAAGAAAGAATAGAAAAAATAAGAAGTAAATTAACAGAATTCAAAGGGAAGGTTAAATTTTTAGAATTATTTGATGATCTATCAAAACCATATGTAATAGTAACTTTTTTATCAATACTAAGTATGGCTAAGAATAGTGAAATAAGAATAACTCAACAAAATAATTTTAGTGATATATTTATAGAGAGCAGTGATCAAAAGTGAAATTATTAGGAGTTTTAGAAGGAATCTTATTTGTTGTAGGAGATGAAGGAATAACTTTAAGTGCCCTTTGTGAAACAATGGATATAAATGAAACAGAGGCAAAAAGTTTACTTAAAGATTTAAAAGAAACATATGAGAGTGACGATCGTGGTATTAGAGTTATGTTTTTAGGTGATGCTTTTAAATTAACAACGAAAAAAGAACATAAAGAGTACTATCAAAAATTAGTAGATAACCCTGAAACTAATAATTTAAGTAATGCTGCTTTAGAAACACTAGCAATCGTTGCATATAACGCTCCAATGACTAGAATGGAAGTAGAAGAACTAAGAGGAGTAAATAGTTCTAATTTAATAAGAAAATTAGTAGCAAAAGGATTATTAAAAGAAGATGGAAAAAGTGATCTTCCTGGAAGACCTAACCTTTATAGAACAACTAAAGAATTTTTAGATTATTTTGGCCTAGCAACTATTAACGATTTACCTAAGTTTGAAGATATAAAAGAAGATAATGAAGAAATAGATTTATTTACTTCTATATATAAAGAAAACAACTAATATGTTATAATAAATTTAATCTTCTGCCTCTGTGGTGAAACTGGTAGACGCGCTGGATTCAAAATCCAGTGGTAGTGATATCGTGCCGGTTCAAGTCCGGCCAGAGGCACCATTGACGAATCTGTTCGAACTATTCGAACTTTAAATATATGAATCAATCAGAAATGATTGATTTTTTCGTTTTTTGAAAAAATCATAGAAAGGATTTGTCTATGGTAAATATTATTAAAGAAGAAATTGAAATTGAAGAATCTTTAGAATCGAGGTTAAGAGTAATATGTGATTTTTGTAATACTACTCCAACAATAATAAATGGAAGTATTAGAAGAATTGATAAAACTAATCTTACTTATATTGAACCACATAGAATATATATTAAAAACAATTTATATCTAGCATTTAATTATTCTAGTGAAATATATGTTAATAATTTAGGTAAAAAAATTAAATTATCAGAACTTGAAGATTATATAAAACAAGCATAGGTCTTGACTTTTGAAATAAAAACTATTATTATAAATAACCAATAAATGACAAGCAGTATCCGTCTTTTATTAGAAAGCGAGGTACATCTATGGTCAAATACACAATTCATTTAAATAAAATTTATAATAGAAATATAAGAGGAGTCAAGAGTATTACTTGTTAATGCTTTTGTCTCCTCTTTTTTCGTAGAAAAAGGAGTGATAAAGTTATGAATGAAGAAAAGAAAATCGCAGGACTTTATATTCGTGTAAGTACCGAAGATCAAGCAAGAGAAGGATTTAGTTTACCAGAACAAGAAAAGCGTTTAAGGACTATGTGTGAGTTTAAAGGATACGAAGTATATAATGTATATGAAGAACGTGGAATAAGTGCTAAAACTGGTAATTATAGACCTAAATTTGAAGAACTATTACAAGATATAAGAGATAAAAAAGTAAATACTATTGTAGTATTAAAATTAGATAGATTAACTCGTTCAGTTGCAGA
>CAYYOP010000080.1:0-3996 GCA_964473435.1 uncultured Muribaculaceae bacterium
TGATAATACAGTTTTGTTTAATACTGCTGGTATGCAACCTTTAATTCCTTATTTAATGGGAGAAAAACATCCATATGGAGATAAATTAGTTAACTATCAAAAATGTTTAAGAACTATTGATTTAGATGAGATAGGTGATTTAACCCACCATACTTTTTTTGAAATGTTAGGTAATTGGTCATTAGGTGATTATTTTAAAGAAGAATCTATTTCTTATAGTTATGAATTTTTAACGACTGTTTTAAATATACCAGTAAATAAATTGGCAGTAACTGTTTTTGAAGGAAATGAAAATATTCCTAGAGATGAAGTTAGTGCGGATGCTTGGCGTGAACTTGGAATAAAAGATGATCGTATAGCGTATTTAGGAGTTGAAGATAATTTTTGGATTGCAGGAGATTCTGGTCCTTGTGGTGGAGATACTGAAATATTTTATTGGGCGTCTGAAGAAGAAGTTCCAGAAAAGTTTGATCCAGAAGATAATAGATGGGTTGAAATTTGGAATAATGTTTTTATGGAATATTATAAATCTCCAGAAGGAGAATTTACTGAATTGAAAAGTAAGAATGTTGATACAGGAATGGGTTTTGAAAGAGTGGTCGCACTTCTTGAAGGAGTTAATGATAATTATTTATCTTCTGTTTGGATAGACACTATTAAATCAATAGAACAAATAACTAATTTATCATATAAAGGAAATGAAGTATCAATGCGTATTATTGCTGATCATATAAGAACTGCTGTTTTTATTTTAGGAGATCATGCTGGAATTAAGCCTTCTAATACGGATCAAGGATATATTTTAAGAAGATTAATTAGAAGAGCAATTAGACATGCTCGTAAATTAAATATCGATATGAATAGTCCATGGGAAAAAACACTTGCTTCAATTATCATTGATAAATATTCTAAATATTATGAAGAGTTAGAGATTAATAAAACTATTATATTAGAAGAACTTACTAATGAAAAAGAAAGATTTAATCGCACTTTAGAAAAAGGCTTAAGAGAAGTAGAAAAACTAATAAATAATTTAAAACAATCAAATACTAATATAATTGATGGGGCTAATGCTTTTAAATTATATGATACATATGGTTTTCCTATTGAACTTACAGAAGAACTTGCTAAAGAATCTAAATTTACAGTTGATGTAGAAGGTTTTAATAACAAGTTCAAAGAACATCAAGATAAATCAAGAAAAGGTGCAGAAGACAAATTTAAAGGTGGTTTAGCTGGAGACTCTGAAGAAGAAATAAAACTACATACAGCAACTCATTTATTAAACGCTGCTTTAAAAATAGTTGTAAATAAAGATGTTCACCAAAGAGGATCTAATATTACTTCTAAACGTCTTCGTTTTGATTTTAACTGTGATCATAAACTAACACCTGAAGAAAGAGAACAAACAGAAACTTTAGTTAATAAATGGATTAAAGAAGGCCATGAAATCAAAGTTATTGAAATGACTAAAGAAGAAGCAATTTCTTCTGGTGCTGAATGTTTATTCATAGATAAATATCCAGATATTGTAAATGTTTATAAAATTGGTGATATATCAAGTGAACTATGTGGCGGACCTCACGTTAAAAACACTAATGAATTAGGGACATTTAAAATAAATAAAGAAGAAGCATCATCAGCTGGTGTAAGAAGAATAAAAGCAACTTTATCATAAGTTGCTTTTTTAAACAAAGAAAATAGAAAACAACTTATAATATATATTAGTAGGAAGTGATTTATGAAAAAATATATTTCATTAATGAATCCATATACTTTTTATTATATATGGAATAGTAAATATAAACATCATTTAGAAAATATGATTAAAGAAATACTAGATAATGATGATGATGATGATTTTGTACTAAGTGAAACATTTAATAATGATAGTAATAATTTAAAAAGTTATATATTTTTAGAAAATGATAAGAATATAATATATATAGATTTTATTTTAAATGAAAATGTATTATCAATATATAACTATTTAGAAGTAACATCTAATAAAAAAGTAATATTAGTTATATTTAACTCATTCAAAGGAAAAAGTATATCAAAAAGTAATATATATTATATTTATCAAAATGAAAATAACAGTCAATTTTTAAAATTATTTTTAGCAAGTAATTTTAAAGAACAAAATAAAAGTGAATTAAAAGATCTTCTTAACTATTTATATAATTTAGATGAGCAGTTCTATTTCAATTATTTAAGAGAAGAAAAATTAAAACTATCCTAAGTTTTGTTTTATAAAATCAAAGATATATGATAAGATTATCTCTAGGTGGTGCATCCAGATGGAAAACATACGTAATTTTTGTATTATTGCTCATATTGATCATGGAAAAAGTACTCTAGCAGATAGAATTTTAGAATTATCGGGCGGAGTGGAAACTAGAAACATGAAACCTCAATTATTAGATAGTATGGATATTGAGAGAGAACGTGGAATTACTATAAAATTAAATGCTGTTCAGTTAGAGTATAAAGGACATACTTTGCATTTAATAGATACTCCAGGTCATGTCGATTTTTCTTATGAAGTATCACGAAGTTTAGCTGCTTGTGAAGGCGCTCTATTAGTAGTAGATGCTGCTCAAGGAATAGAAGCTCAAACATTAGCAAATATGTTTTTAGCACTTAATAGTAATCTTACTATTATCCCTGTTATTAATAAGATAGATTTACCTAATGCTGATATACCAAGAGTTAAACAAGAACTAATTGATATGTTCGGATTTTTAGATGAAGAAATAATTTTATGTAGTGGTAAAACTGGTGAAGGAGTTTTAGATATTTTAGATACTGTTATTGAAAAAATACCAGCACCTAAAGAAGAAAATCCAAATGAAACAAAAGCATTAATATTTGATTCATATTTTGACTCATACCGAGGAGTAGTCGCATCTATTGCTGTTAAGTCTGGTGAGTTAAAAGTTAATGATACTATTAAAATGATGGCTACAGGTGCGGAATTTGAAATAGTAGAGCTAGGCGTTAATAGACCAGAAGAAACGAAAGTAGAATCTTTAAAAGCAGGAGCAGTAGGTTGGGTAAGTGCTAGTATTAAAACAATTGATCCAATTAGAATTGGAGATACTATTACAACTAAAAAGAATCCAGCGACAGAACCATTACCTGGTTATCAAGTAATGAAACCGATGGTTTATTCTGGATTATATCCTATAGAGCCAAATAAATTTGAAGTATTAAAAGAAGCGTTAGAAAAATTAAAATTAAATGATGCATCTTTCTCTTTTGAACCAGAAACAAGTGAAGCTTTAGGGTTTGGTTTTAGATGTGGATTCCTAGGACTACTTCATTTAGAAATAATTGAAGAAAGAATAAGAAGAGAATTTAAAATAGAAATTATAACAACAAGTCCATCAGTTATATACAAAGTTTTATTGACTGACGGAACTGAACAATACGTAGATAACCCTTGTGAGATGCCTGAAAGAGTTAAAATAGAAACTATAAGCGAGCCATATGTTAAAGCAAGCATATTTGTGCCTAGTACTTACATCGGTCCAATTATGGAGTTATGTCAAGAAAAAAGAGGTAATTATTTAACTACAGAATATATAGATTCAACAAGAGTAAATATTCATTATGAATTACCGTTAGCAGAGATTGTATATGATTTCTTTGATAGATTAAAAAGTTATACAAAAGGTTATGCTTCTTTTGATTATGAAATAACAGATTACAAAGTAAGTGACTTAGTTAAAATGGATATTTTAATTCATGGTGAAATAGTAGATGCTTTAAGTGTTATTGTTCATAAAGATTCAGCTTATCCAAGAGGAAGAACAATTACTAAAAACTTAAGAGAAATTATACCTAGACAATTATTCGAAGTTCCTATTCAAGCAAGTATAGGCGCTAAAATAATTGCTAGAGAATCAATAAGCGCTATGCGTAAAAATGTATTATCTAAATGTTATGGTGGAGATATATCAAGAAAGAAAAAACTTCTTGAAAAACAAAAAG
>CAYYOP010000081.1:0-3938 GCA_964473435.1 uncultured Muribaculaceae bacterium
TAATCTTTTCCTAGGTATTTTTCAATTGTTTTTGTCTTACTTGGTGACTCGACTATAACTAATTTCATATTAGTCCTCCTCTTCTATAATCTCTTCAATCTTATATTTATTTAATCCTTTTTCTAAGTAATTAAAATAATTGTTTTTTATTGCTAATGAACTCATTTGTTGTTTCAAACTTATTTCATTATTAATATTTATTAATTCTTCTATAGTATACGAAATATTTTCATCTTTGGGAATAAATTTATTATTTGTAGCTTTATAAAATCCTAAAGCATCTTGCCACGATCCATCAGCAAATACTATTCGATCATTATATTGACTAAATATATCATTACCTAAATAAAGTCTTGGATCATATTTTACATTAAACATATTTAATATAGTTGGTAATAAATCTATGATCGATGTATATTTATCTACTTTTTCAGGTTCTCTTTGAGAATTATAAATGATAAATGGTGTTCGATCAACTTCATTATTTTCTTTAACATCATAATCTAATATCTCATTAATATAGTTAGTTGATAATCCATATGGATAGTGATCACCTATTAAAGCTATCACTGTATCTTCTAGTTTACCAGATTCTTCTAATTTTTCAATTAGTAGTTCTATAGCTAAGTCTAATTCTACCATTTTAGATAAATATCTTTTTAATGGTAATGCATAGTTATATTCATCAAAATTAGTTCGATTTTTATCACCATAAGTGCTTCCTACTGAATATGGTTGGTGAGCTGTTACTGTAGTTAAATAAACCATAAAGTTTTCTTCATCTATAAAATGAGGTACTGATTGCTCTATTAACTCGACATCACTAGGCCATTCTTCATATAATGCACTCCATTTAATTCCTAAATCAGATACATTACGATATTTTTCACTTCCCATATTACGATGAATTACTCTTCTTGAATAATAAAATTCTGCATAATTATGATAACTACTTGTAGCATAATTTATATTATTAAACTGATTAAATATTGATTGAAAATAAGTATTCTGTTTATATGTGTTTGCAGTACAAGTATTATTAATAGTGTATAAACTAGTCATACTTGCCATTTCATTATTACCAGTAGAACAACTATTTCTTGGAGAATAATTATTAGTAAATGTTATTCCTTCATTATATAATTTATATATATTAGGAAATAATTCTTCATTAATAGCGATTTCTCCCGCTGATTCCATAAGAATAACAATTAGATTCTTTCCTTCAAATATTCCTGTATAGTCATTTTTCTCAGTTATCTCACGATTTATAAAATAATTGTTTAAATTATTATAAGTATTGTTTCTTTCATTCTCTATTAATAACTTCCAAGCATCATCATTAATATATCTAGTTTTATCACTAGATGGATTTTGATGATTATTTTCTGGAATATAATCATATTCATATTTTTTTTCTACTCTAAAAATATCACTAAATAGATTAGTTATTCCATAAGTGAAAACTCCAAATTGACTTACTGAGAGATTTGAATTTTCTGGATATAAAAATAAACTTACATTACTAGTTGATTGTAATTTATTTTGCATAAAATCTAATTTTAATGTTCCATAATATAAAGTACTTAATAAGCCTATAATTAAAAAAGATACTATATAAGTATATATTTTATTCTTTTTAGTTTCTATTTTAAAATTAAACATTACTGTTTTTTCTAATTTTTTTTCTTTTAATTTTTTTTCAATATAAAAATAATATAGACATAAACCTATAAACAATAAAATTACTAGATATGTAGAGATATTTGCTGCTTCTATATATTCTTTTATATAGTCAGTTACTTTTGTTCCTTGTTCAGCATTTCCCATTCCCATAAAAAAGCCTAAATAGAAATATAAGTTTACTTCTATCCAAGCATATACTATTATCATTAGACTAATAATTGTTGCTGAGATGTTTCTAAATAGTTTATTACCACTACTAATTATCAGACTAATTATAATAGATAGTATCAGAGAACTTAATATTATTCTTAAATTTGCCCAGTTAAAAAAATCACTTCCAACATGGGATCTTACTATCATTTCTGTTAAATAGATATATAAGAAGAAAAGTGCTGTATTTTTAAATATGCGTTTTCCTAATTGTTCTTTCATTCCTATCACCTTTGCTTATTAAAACATTTATTGGCTTAAAAGTAAATCTATAATTGTCAAGTAAACCATATTTTTCGATGTTTTCACAATGCATCTTTGTAGGATATCCTTTGTGCTTTGCAAAGCCATATTCAGGATATTGTTCATCTAATTCGTACATCATTTTATCTCTAGTTACTTTTGCTATTACTGATGCTGCAGCAATACTTAAACTTTTTTGATCACCTTTAATTATACTTGTTGAAGGAATATCTATATTTAATTTCATAGCATCAATTAAAACGTGTTCTGGTTGAATTTCTAAGTTTTTAATTGCTTCTTTCATTGCTAGTTTAGTTGCTTCATATATATTTACTTTATCGATTATCTTGTTATCAATTACTCCTAGTCCTACTGCTAAAGCATCTTTTTTTATTATTTGAAAATAATGATTTCGCTTTTTTTCGCTGATTTTTTTTGAATCTGTTAATCCTTCCAGTTTATAGCCAACTGGAAGAATTACTGCAGCAGCAATAACAGGACCTATAAGTGGACCTCGCCCTACTTCATCTACTCCGGCTATTAATGTTTTATTTTCTTTATATAATTCAGTCTCATATTCAAGTAACATTTAAATACCTCTATCAAAAGTAATTCCTTTCATATATTCATTTTTAATATCATTAATAATAGCATTACTTATTTTTCCATAATCAATTTCTTTATTTTTTAAATATGCGCCTAGCTTATCAGCAATAACTTGATAGTTTTCTTCAATTGTTTCTTTGCTAAATGAAGTTAAATTATATCTTTCTTTTAAAATGTTAGGATAATGATCACTTAACATTTTTAAAATATAATATGCGACTTCATCAAGTGGTAAGACTTCATTTTTAATTGCAGTCATTGCAGCTAAATTTAAAGCAGTTCCACCTTCATCTAATTTAGGCCATAAGATTCCAGGTGTATCTAATATTAATAGGTTATATTTTGTTTTCAACCATGAGTGAACCTTAGTTACACCTGGCTTATTACCTACATTAGCAACTCTTTTACCTGCTAATTTATTAATTAAAGTGCTCTTACCTACATTAGGTATTCCAATAACTAATGATTTTATTTCTTTAGGCTTTAATCCTTTTAAAGTTCTCTTATCATTTATTTCTTTTACTAATTTTTCAGTTAGAGATACAATCTTTTTATAATCATTTTGATCATTTAAATTTAGAAGTAATACATTATATCCTTCTTTTTCATAATGTTTAACCCATTTATTAGTAATTTCTAAATCGCATAGATCTTTTTTAGTCATTATTAATATTCTTGTTTTATTTTTAATTAAATTACTTATATCAACTATTTTAGATGAGAAAGGAATTCTAGCATCTATTAGTTCATATACTATATCAATAATTGGCATCAATTTAGCTACTTCTCTTTTAGTTTTCTCCATATGACCTGGATACCAGTTAATTCCGACTTTAGTTAACTTTTCATTGTTATTATTTTTATCCATAAAAAAACATCCTTTCTGTTCTTTGTTAATCGTTTTATTTGATTTTTTTCGTTTTTAACTTGCTGATATTATATCACATTTATTTCGATTTATAAAGTCCAGTGCCTCAAAATATTTATCTTCAAACTTAAATATTAATTTTACATTACTATCTTTATCAATAACAATATCTTCTATAATTTCATCTATTAGAAGTCTATCAAGTTCCTTTATTTCTTCTATTTTTTTAACTTCTTCTATCCAATTTTTATTATTAGATGATTCTAAAGTAATTTTTTCTAATCTTGTTTCAAATTCAGTTTTACTTTTTTTCAATTCATTTATT
>CAYYOP010000082.1:0-1450 GCA_964473435.1 uncultured Muribaculaceae bacterium
GCAATAGGTGGGGTTGCTAATGATAATGAAACTAAAGAAGAAATGTATAAAGCAGTAGAATATAGTACTCCATATATGCCAGAAGATAAACTTAGATATTTAATGGGGGTAGGAGATCCAATAGATATCATTGAAGGTATCATTAGAGGCGTTGATATATTTGACTGTGTTATACCAACTCGTTTAGCGCGACATGGACATGCCTATACTAAATATGGTAAAATAAATATTCGTAATGCAAATTTTAAAGAAGATTTTACTTCAGTAGATGATAATTGTACTTGTTATGCTTGTAAAAGTTATACTAAAAGTTATATTCGTCATTTGCTTGTTGCAAACGAAACATTTGGTGCTAGATTATTATCAATTCATAATATAAATTTTTTAGTTAATATTGCTAAAGAATGTAGAGAAGCAATTAAAAATGATACATTATTAAAATATCGTGATAACTTTATAAAGGATTATTATGGAAAAGATTAAATTAAGTCATATTATTTATTTTATAGCAGGTATTTCAATATTGTTAATAACAGTATCCGCATATAAAGCAGAAAAAAATCATGAAGAGAAATTATATCATGTATTAAATAGTAAAATAAAAGAATCTGCTTTAGAATGTTATTTAAAAAAAGAATGTGTTGATAAAATAACTTTAGAAGAATTATATCAAAAAAATTATTTAAAAGAATTATTTGATCCAGTTACTAAAGAAAAGTTAGATAATAATATGTGTATCGAATATATTAAAGAAGAAGTAAAATTTTGCTCATAATTACTTTTTTTTTATGATTAAGAGCACAATATAATAGGAGGAGATATTATGTTTAAAATATTAAAAAAATTTAATAAAAAAGAAGTATTATTAATGCTAGTAGTATTTACATTAATAATATTCCAAGTTTGGTTAGATTTAAAAGCACCAGAATATATGTCACAAATAACAAGATTAGTTCAAACAGAAGGAAGTAAGATTGCTGACATATTAAAAAATGGTGGTTATATGCTTTTATGTGCATTAGGAAGTTTAGCTGGTGCAGTAGCAGTCGGATACCTATCAGCATTTATATCTTCGTCATTTTCTTTTAGATTAAGAAAGAAAATCTTTACTAAGGTAGAAGATTTTAGTATGGAAGAAATAAAAGCCTTTTCTACTAATAGTTTAATTACAAGAACAACTAACGATATAACCCAAGTTCAAATGTTTTTATCAATGGGAATGCAAATGCTAATAAAATCACCAATTTTAGCTACATGGGCTATTTTAAAAATATTAAATAAAAGTTGGAAATGGACTGCATTAACGGCTGGTTCAGTAGGTTTTATAATTATATATATAGCGATAATGATTATATTTGTATTACCTAAATTTAAGAAAGTTCAAGAAGCAATTGATCATATAAATGGTATTACAAGAGATAATGGCTTTAGAGAAAAATTCAGAAAACAT
>CAYYOP010000082.1:1460-3887 GCA_964473435.1 uncultured Muribaculaceae bacterium
AGAGTAGTAAGAGCTTTTAATGCTGAAAAATATCAAGAAAATAAATTTAATGATGTTAATAATAATTTAACTCAAATTCAAACGTTTATTCAAAAGATGATGTCAACATTACATCCAGTAATGCACTTAGTAATGTATATATTAACTTTGGGTATTTATTTTATAGGAGCGTACCTAATAGATGCTGCTAATATGTTTGATAAATTAGCAGTCTTTAGTGATATGGTTGTATTTTCAACTTATGCGATGATGATTTTAATGTCATTTGTAACACTTGCAATGATTTTTGTAATGTATCCTAGAACTAGTGTATCAGCTATTAGAATAAATGAAGTATTAGATACTAATTCTAAAATAGTTGATGGTGATATTGACCGAGATTTAAATGGAGTTAAAGGTAAAATAGAATTCCAAAAAGTATCTTTTAAATATCCAGATGCCGATGAATATATGTTAAGAGATATATCTTTTAGTGTAGAACAAGGTCAAACCTTTGCAATAATTGGATCTACCGGTAGTGGTAAATCGACTTTAATAAATTTATTACCAAGATTTTATGATGCAACCGACGGTCAAGTATTAGTTAATGATATTGATGTTAAAAATTATAAACAAGAATATTTAAATAATAAAATTGGTTATGTTCCTCAAAAAGCGGGAATGTTTAGCGGAACTGTTAAAGAAAACGTCGCTTATGGAACTAGCGGTAAAAAAGAAACTAAAGATAAATTAAAAAGAGCTATTGAAATAGCGCAAGCAAAAGACTTTGTTGAAAATCTAGATGGTAAATATGAATCACATATTGCTAGAGGTGGTACAAATGTATCCGGTGGTCAAAAACAAAGATTATCTATAGCAAGAGCAATAATGCGTGAACCTGAAATATATATATTTGATGATACATTTTCAGCACTAGATTACAAAACAGATTTAAAATTAAGACAAGAATTAAAAAAACATACTAAAGAAGCAACTTGTATTATAGTATCGCAAAGAATAGGTACGATATTACACGCTGATCAAATATTAGTATTAGAAAAAGGAAAAGCAGTAGGTTTAGGAACCCATGATGAATTAATAAAATCATGTAAAGTTTATAAAGAAATTGCTTTATCTCAATTAAATGAAAAGGAGCTGGAAATATGAACCCGGGTAATAAAATGAATCCAGCTGAAAATGGTAAAAGTCAAAACTTTGCTAAATCAATGAAACAACTAATTAATTATGGAAAACTATATTGGAATATATTTATATTTTGTATGGTTCTAGCAGTAATTGGTTCAGTAATATCAATAATAGGTCCTAATAAGATTAGTGACTTAACAGATGTTATAACAAAAGGTTTGGTAACAAGCATAGACTTTGTAGAAGTAAAAAATATATCAATATTTTTATTAACGATATATTTAGTTAGTTCTATTATTAATTTAATAGAAGTATTAGTAATGGCTAATGTATCAAATAAATTTTCTAAGAATTTAAGAAATGACATATCAGAAAAAATTAATAGATTACCACTTAAATATTTTGATAATCATAGTTACGGTGATGTATTATCTAGAGTAACAAATGATATTGATACAATAAATGGAGCCTTACAAAATAGTGTAGTATCATTAATAAGCGCTGTTGCGTTATTAATAGGAGCACTATTCATGATGTTCTATACTAACTGGATTATGGCTATAACAACAATAATATCAACACTTATAGGTTTTGTATTAATGATAATAATTATGTCTAAATCTCAAAAGTATTTTAGTCAAAGACAAATAGCGCTAGGTGATTTAAATGGTCATATAGAGGAAATATATTCTAACCATAATATAGTTAAAGCGTATAATGGTAAATATGATTCAAATACAAAATTTGATTTATACAACGAAAAAGAATATCGAGCTAATAGAAAAAGTCAATTCTTATCAGGAATAATGCAACCAATTATGATGTTCTCTGGAGATTTTAGTTATGTTGTAGTATGTGTAGTAGGAGCAATACTTACTAGTAAGGGGATAATTACTTTTGGAGTAATTATGGCATTTATTTTATACATTAGAATATTTACCGGACCATTAAGACAAATCGCAATGGGATTAAGTCAATTGCAAAGTGCTGCAGCTGCAAGTGAAAGAGTATTTGAGTTTTTAGAAGAAAAAGAAATGAATCCTGAAAAAAGAAGAAAAACATTAAAAGTAAAAGATATTAAAGGAGATATTGAATTTAAAAATGTCAACTTTGGTTATGATGATTCAAAGTTAATTATCAAAGATTTTAGTATTAAAGTTAAATCTGGTGAAAAGATTGCTATAGTAGGTCCAACTGGTGCTGGTAAGTCAACATTAATTAATTTATTAATGAGATTCTATGATATTAATGATGGAGATATATTAATAGATGGAATATCAATTAATGATTTAACTAGAAATA
>CAYYOP010000083.1:0-3853 GCA_964473435.1 uncultured Muribaculaceae bacterium
GGACAAATAAAAGTTTTAAAAATTATGCAGATTATGCTTATAGTGATGATTGTTTTATAGAAGGTTTAGAGGAATTAATTGAACTTGGAAACAATAATTTATGTGCGATAATGTGCGCTGAGGTATTATGGTGGCGATGTCATCGAAGAATTATAACTGATTATTTATTATCTTTAAATAAAAAAGTATTTCATATTATAAATTTAAAAAATGTAGATAAAGCAACTATTAATGATAATGCCAAAAAAGTTAATAAAAGAATTGCCTATAAACAGTAATACTCTTTTATAATTTTAATATCATTAATTATGGAGGCTACATGAGAGATAATTGTAAAAAATATAATAGTGATATACCCTATCCAGAAATTAAAGTTCTTCAACCTAATTTATATTATGCTAAGTTATTACAAGAAGATTATGCTGGTATTGTAAGTGAATTTACTGCTATAAATCAATATATTTATCACTCATTTCTGATTAAAAGTATTGATGAAGAAATGTCTGAAACTATAGAATGTATCGCTATTGAAGAAATGCATCATTTAAAGATACTTGCTGAGTTAATTATATTACTAGGAGGTAAACCTACATTTTCATTTCAAAATAATGTCTGGAACAGCAACTATGTTAATTATGGTTTTAATCTATTAAATCAATTGAATTCTGACTTACAAAGTGAATATGATGCTATTCAAACATATAAAGAACATATAGAATTAATTAAAGATCCCTATATTGAAAAAATTTTACAAAGAATTATTTTAGATGAAGAAACCCATGTTAAATTATTTAAAGAAATGATTTCTAAAGTAGAAAGTTATCATAATAGAATAAAATATATATAATATATTATTTTATTTGTTGTTTTATTTCAAAAAAGTTTTCCCATGGATCTTTATTTTTTAATCTTCTAATTGCTTCTTGCATTGTAATATCATCTGGTGCTATTTTATCTAATTCACTCCATTTTATTGGCATTGATACTGTAGCATTTTGTTTTGTCCTTATTGAATATGGCGCGATACTAGTCGCGCTTTTATTATTTCTTATCCAGTCAATAAAGATTTTGTTTTGTCTTTTGTTTTTTCTAACATTGCTTGTATATTTATCTGGCCATTTTTCTTCCATTAAAATAGCAATATTTTTAGCAAATGAACTAAATTTTTCCCATGATGGTGAGTTACTAAAAGGAACAACTATATGATAACCTTTACTTCCACTTGTTTTAAGAAAAGAAATTAGTGATAGTTGATCTAATAAACTTTTTAAATCTTTTACTCCCTCTCTAATTTTGTTTAAATCTAATTTGTCATCTGGATCTAAGTCAAAAACCATCATATCTGGTTTATTTATATTATTTACTTTACTTCCCCATATATGAAATTCTATAGTGTTCATTTGAACCTCTGATATAATACCTGATGAATTTACTATATAGTAATAATCTTCTTTATTGTCATTATCATTTGGGATGTTTATTTTTTTTATTCCTTGATTATGTTTGCCTAAATGTTTTTTATAGAAACACTCACCATCTACACCTTCTGGACAACGTACAGTACTTATAAGTCTATCTTTAATGTAGGGTAACATACTTTCAGAGACTTTTTGATAATATAGAGCGACATCTTTTTTTGTTATATTTTTTTTATGAAAAATAATTTTATCTGGGCTGGATATTTTTATTTTATTAATTATTATTTCTTTATCCATCTTTAGCTATTTCTTCCATTGTTCTTTTTGTTTTGATACTTATATCATAATCACTAAGGTTTACTTGATCATTACTATATTGATCTTTTTCTTTTATAAGTAACCAGTTATTATCTTCCATTTTAATAAGTGCCCATTTACCTAGTAATTTTTTTCTTTTTAAAACAAACTTCAATGCTCCTTTTTTAAAACCAGTAGTTGGATCTTCTTGCGGCTCCCAGGTTCCTTCATCCCAAATCATTACAGTTCCTCCACCATATTCTCCTTTTGGAATTATTCCTTCAAAGTTACGATAATCTAAAGGATGGTCTTCAACCATAACCGCTAATCTTTTGTCATTAGGATTATATGATGGACCTTTTGGTACAGCAAAACTTTTTAATGTTCCTTTCCATTCTAGGCGCAAATCATAATGATCTCTTGTTGCTAAATGGTGTTGAACTACAAATTTTAATTGTTTCTTAGTTTCTTTAACTTTACCTTTTGGTTCTGGTGTTTTATTAAAGTCTCTTTTTTGATTATATTTTTTTAAATCACTCATTTTATCACCATTACTAGTTTAAAATTAAAATAAAAAAATATGCATTAGATACATATTTATATTTTTTTTATTACTTTTGCTTCATAATATTCTTTTGATATTTGTTCAAGCATATTAGGTCCCAAACTTATTAAAGAGCGCGAAATAATTGAATCGTATATTATTCTATCTTTAAAAGGTAACAAAACAGTTTCGACCATCACTGGTAAATCTTTAGCAGGAATCTGTTCAGAAATAGGACTTATTATACCACTTACCTCATATACTTTATTATCTGAACTTAGCATTATTGCTTTGCTATCAATGTATTCGTATATGAAAAAATGACCTTTCACTCTTTTCTTCCAAGATTCTAGGATAGATATTTCTTCTAATGAAAGAGCGTCTTTATTTTTTTTAATATATTCGATTATAGTTTTATTATCTTTCCAAAGTATTTCTTTTAATTCAAGTGTACAATTCGCATTAACAGCACCTGAAGGGTTAAATATATCACTTACCTTTTCTATGTTTGGAAATAAATTATGTTTTTGATTTACAAAAAAACATAAGTCTGTAAACAACTTATAAAACAAAGTTGCATCTTCTTTAGTTAGTAATGATCCTTTTTTTATAAGTTGTTTACTATTTAAACAACATTTTTTATATTTATCACCACTACCGCAATAGCACAGATCATTTCTTCCTATTTTTTTTATTTGAGCAAAATTTATTCTATCTTCTTCATTTTGTTCTGAAGCCAAATATTTAATCAAAATATTTGGTGAAACACCAAAATTTAACCATTTTGGCATATTATTATATGCAGACATCATTATCTGTAATATTCTATTGGCTTCTTCTATATTTTCTTCATCATCAACTAAAAATGATAATATGAATTCAAAAGCCCCATCTTTTGGTTCTAGTAATCCTGATTCTAAAAATATCTCTAATATATGTTCTTTTTTGTAGGTTAAAATATCAGAATTTATTACGAAATTATATAACTTTAAAATATCTGGGTCTTCTAGATTATACCAGCATTTACCGATAGAAATAATTTCTTCTTTTTCATACCAATGTTCATAATATATATCCGTTTGGTTGTTATTTACAAATTCTAATGAATTAATATAATCAATGTTAAAATATACATTTTTATCAATTCCAATATGTCTATCAAAGTATTTGTTTGTTTCAATATAATTTTCAAGTTCTTCAAACGACATTGTATAATAATATGAAATTTTATCATAAAAATCTTTTTTAGATAAGATGTAAAATACTCTCATTATTCCAACAATTAAGAAGTTTAACTTATCTCTTTCTCTTGATTTTTTTTCATCAAAATTTATAATAACCTGTTTGATAGACTTTTCTAATTCTATTGGAATTTTAATTTCATTTCCTTCTCGATCAAAACTTATTAACAATTTTTTGTCTAATTCTTCGTATATTTTATAATCGTAGTAGTTTCCTTTTGAAAAATCATGAAAATTATTGAAGGAGAATGATAACTATGAGAAAAGTTAAAGTTGATTTTACAAATGTTGAGTCTTACGGCAAGTGCGCAGAGGGCATACATACTGCCAAAATTGTTGACATTGAGGAGACT
>CAYYOP010000084.1:0-3833 GCA_964473435.1 uncultured Muribaculaceae bacterium
CAATCCAGAAAAAGTCAGTTCCAAAATCATATAATGGTTTGATTAAAATATCAAAATAAGCATTTAACATATTTTTATTAAAGACATTAAATGGGATGATACCATCTTCATTATATCCTGATGCTTGTTTAAATCTTTGGTATCCTAGTTCTTCAGGATGGATGCCAGCCATTGGATTAATACGAAGTCCTAGTTTAATATGGTTTTCATGCAGAGTATCTATTAGTTTTTTAGGATTATCAAAATCTTTATAATTAAATGTGTATCCAGTATCCATATTGTCATATTTCATGTACCATGAATTTAATAATAATACTGATAAAGGGATTTCATTTCTTTTAAAATCATCGATTAATTTATTAATTGAATCAGTATTATATTCAATGTTTTTATACCACCATACTCCTAGAGAATATCTTGGAATTAATAATGGCTTACCGGTTAGTTTAAAGTAATCTCTTAAGCAAAAGCCAAAGTCTTTACGATACATAAATAAATAAGTATCTATTCTTTTATCACTTCTTCTGCCTAATGATCCATCTTGATTAAATAATAGACTTTGTGAATCATCGATAGAAACAAAACCATCAGTTGAATATAATCCTTTTTGATATGTAGGATTACCTTCTATATTATCTAAAGAGTATGTTGTACCTCTAAAGTTACGTGCTTCAGCAGCATCAAAATACCAGATTTTATCTGTACCATTTAAAACTACTTTTAAATTTTGATCTGGTGATACTTTGGAACCATAAAATGGTTTATCTTTTTGATATTCTAGTTTAAAATATTTGGTTGTTATGGTTAGAAAGTTTTGATCTTCTTTAATAAAAAATTTAGGAACAGGAAAACGTCTGAATTCAACTAATTCAGTAGGACGATCTTCAAAAGTTCCAGTTGGTGAATATTCTAATCTTAATAATACATCACTTAGAACAGTTATACGATAGTATCTACCAATGCAAATTGCTTCTTTGTAGCTTTCTGCTTGTTCATAGTTTTTTATTGCAAAATGTTCTTTTAAACTAGCCATAGACAACCCTTTCCTATTATTTATATAATAACACAAATAAAAAGATGTAGCAATCTACATCATACTCATTTCATTGGTTTTTGGTTTCATACCTGATAAAGTTTGAATAACGTTTTCCATAGTTAATGATTTACCTTCTAGTATTACTCTATCGATGGCTTCTTCAATTTGCTTATCAGTAATGCTGTCACTATTTTTAAAATTTGCTTTTAGAGCTGCTAGTTCTTCTTCAGTATATGGTTTATTTATTTCATTCATATTAATTACCTTCTATTTCAATTTAAAATTATCATATTATTTATTGTTTGTAAATTTATTTCGTATATACCATGTAAATATAACAAAATATTTGACAAATTACATATATTTAATATATAATACTTATGCGTATTTAGGCAGGGTTCTAAATATTAGTAATGTGTTTATTTGAAATAACTTTAGTAACTTAAACTGCCTAAGGGAAAAAGATAATAAACACCCTATAATATTATATTGGTTATCCTTTAAAGCAAGAAAGGAGAATGAAAATGTCAAGATATACTGGACCAGTTTATCGTAAAAGCCGTAGATTAGGCTTTAGTATTTTAGAAAACGGTAAAGAATTGAGTCGTAAACCATACGCTCCAGGAATGCATGGAACTGGGCGTCGTAGAAAAGCTAGTGAATATGGTATCCAATTACAAGAAAAACAAAAATTAAGATTCATGTATGGATTAACTGAAAAACAATTTGCTCGTACTTTTGAAAAAGCAGCGAAGCAAAAAGGAATCACTGGTGAAAATTTACTTAAACTATTAGAAAGTAGATTAGATAGCGTTGTCTATCGTATGGGTTTAGCAAATACAAGACGTGGTGCTAGACAAATTGTTAACCATGGTCATATTTTAGTAAATGGTGTTGGAGTTGATATCCCATCATATACAGTTAGACCTGGAGCAATTATTTCTGTTAAAGAAAAATCATTAAATCATCCAGCAATGAAACAAGCAATTGAAAATACATTAGCAAGACCTGCTTATGTAGAGTTTGATGCTAAAAAAATGACTGGAACATTTATTAGATTACCAGAAAGATCTGAACTTAATGCAGATATTAATGAATCTCTAGTAGTAGAATTCTATAATAGATAAAATTGGTTTTATACCAATTTTTTTATGCAAAAAAAGAAAAGATTAAACTTTTCAATACATATTAAAAGGATGAACTTTCATCCTTTTTTTGTTATTTAATTATCTAGAAACTTTCTTTATATCAATTAATACTTCATGTTCATTGATGTCTATCTTATTAAATAGATTTTCTTTTTCAGTTATTTCTAACGCTAGTGTTTCACTCATAATATATTTTTTAAAATTATTAATTACTTTATTCATTAATTCATCTGCTGAATAATAAATGTTAATACGATCTATAACATTAAAATCAGATTCTTTTCTTAAGTTTTGAAGTTTACTAACTAACTCTCTTGCTAAACCTTCTAATAATAATTCTTCAGTTATTTCTGTATTTAATATCACAAAGTCATTATTAGCTGTTCCGACATCTAATCCTTCTCGAGAAGATATTCTTATGTCAATCATATTTTCTGTTACTAATAATTCTTCATCATCAATTTTAACAATTACTTCTTGACCATTTTGAATTTTGGTTATTTCAACATTAGTAAATTTTTCTAATGCAGTTCCAAACGCTTTTATTTTTGAACCTAAAGTTCTACCTACTTCTTTAAAATTAGGTTTAACTGATAAGTCCATATAATCATTTAAATTATCAACATAGGTAATATTTTTAACATTAAGTTCTTCTTTAATTAATTCAGTTAAGTCATTAATAATAGTTCTGTTTTTACCATCTAATAAAATTTCTGATAGCGGCTGACGAACTTTAATTTTAGATTCTTCTCTTACCATTCTACCGATACTAATTAAATTACGAACTAGATCCATTTTTGTATCTAATTTTTCATCAATTAATGTTTGATCATATTTAGGATAATCAGCTAAGTGAACTGATTCATATCCAGTTAGTTTTTGATATATTTCTTCAGATATAAACGGTACTACTGGAGCGATTATTTTAGATAAACCTATTAAGACTTCATAAGTAGTTATATAAACTGCTTTTTTAGAATTATCAAGTTCACTCGCCCAGAATCTTTCTCTATTTCTTCTAATATACCAATTAGATAAATCTTCAGATACAAACTCAGTTAATGCTTTTACTACTTTATGTAAGTCATATTCTTCATAACTTTCCGTTACATATTTTACTAAAGCATTATATTTAGATAATAACCATCTATCTATCTCTTCACGATCTTCAACTTTTATATTGCACTTACTTATATCTATTTGATCAGTATTTGCATACATTGAGAAAAATGAATAAGTGTTTTTTAATGGATTAAAGAATTTAGAATAAACTTCTTTTAAACCATTTTTATCAAATCTTAATGGCATCCAAATTGGCGATACATATGGCATATAAAACCTTACAACATCCGCACCATATTCTTCAATAAGAGCGAAAGGTTCTATACTATTACCTCTACTCTTACTCATTTTTTTGCCTTCAGAATCTAAAATCATATCATTAACTAATACGTTCTTATATGGTGCTTTATCCATTACAAATGTAGATATTAATAATAATGTATAAAACCAACCTCTTGTTTGATCTATTCCTTCACATATAAAATCTGCTGGAAATTGCGATTCGAATAATTCTTTATTCTCAAAAGGATAATGGTATTGAGCAAATGGCATTGAGCCAGAATCAAACCAACAATCTATTACTTCTG
>CAYYOP010000085.1:0-994 GCA_964473435.1 uncultured Muribaculaceae bacterium
AAGAGTTGTTTTACCTAATCCTGGAGGTCCATATAGTAATACATGATCTAATGCTTCTCCTCTAATTTTAGCTGCTTCTATAAATACTTTAATATTATCTTTTACTTCACTTTGTCCAATATATTCATTTATATATTGAGGTCTTATTGTTTTTTCAAATGAATCATTTTCTTGTTCTTCACCTGATATAATTCTACTCATTTTTTTCTACCTCCTCTAATAAATAATTTAAAATATCTTTCCAATTATCAAACTTTATATATTTACTTGACTCATTAATATCAGAAACTTTTTTAATACATTTAATTCCAAATTTAGATACATCATCTAAATTTTCTTCTTTATCATCAATAAAATAATCGATCTTTTCTAAATGAGCGGTTTCTCCTTTAGGGAAACATTTATATATTATTTTATCATAGGGTATATTATATTTATTAAATGTTTCTTCAGTAATTCCTTTATAATCATAATTAAAATTATACTCATAATTACTTCCTCTAGCAGTTATAAAAATAAGTTCAAAGTTATTCTCTTTTAGTATTTTTAATGATTCTAAAACATCTGGAAAGACTTCTACTCCTCTTTGGATTTCTGACAAATGTTTTTCTAAGAATTTTAATCCTTCCGGACTATATAAATCTTCATAAGAAGAAATCATTAATTCAGATCCGTTTTTTTTAGTGTATTCTACTGCTATATGATGAGTATTTACAATAGTTTCATCTATATCAATACCTATTCTCATGGAGCCTCCTATTTCAACATTAATCTTAATGCTTCTTTTATTTGATTTTCAATGCTTAATTCTTCATTTATATTAGGTAATATCTTTTTTATAGCAGGAAGTTTATATCCTAATCCTGTTAACACTTCAATTAATTCTTCATTTGTATTTATTTTTTCAGTTGTTACATTTAATTTACCTTTTAAGTCTAAAATAATTTGTCTTGCTAATTTATCTCCTATTTTTGGAAACTTAGTTAAATATAAA
>CAYYOP010000085.1:1004-1647 GCA_964473435.1 uncultured Muribaculaceae bacterium
AAAATATTTTCTCTATCTATAGCATCAATAATTCCACTAACGCTTCCTGTAGCAAACATAGGTATTGCTGTTTTAGGACCAAGACCTTTTACATTAATTAATCTTAAAAATAAATCTTTTTCTTCTGTTGTTTTAAAGCCATATAAAGTGTTTTCATTCTCTCTTAAATGATTATATACATATACTATATAGTCTTTATCTATTTCATAAGAATAAGGATTTGCTACATAAATTATATAACCAATATCATTGTTTTCTATTATAATATGATTACTAGTTATTATTTTAATTGAACCTTTTATATATCCAAACATATTCTTCACATCCTAAAAAAATTATACCATACATTTGTATAATATAACACTATATTTTTGTTTTATGTGTAAATTTTGACACATTGGAATTTGTGGCATTTTTCAATTAAATTTTATTGTTTTTTAAAAAGAATGTCAAAACATCTCCTTCTTGCGTAAACTATAGTAGATACAAAGGAGGTATAAAAATGTATTATTATGGATATAACGGTGGTTACAATGCTGGTTGTGGTACACCAGCGTGTAATACTGGCTATGTAGGAACTACTTCAGGATATGGATTCGGTGCTGCTTTATGGATTGTTTTATTCATATTATTAGTAATAATA
>CAYYOP010000085.1:1672-3624 GCA_964473435.1 uncultured Muribaculaceae bacterium
GAGCAGGATGGTCTTCTTGGGGCGGCCAAGGTCACAGAGACAACGATGACTGCAGATGTTAAAGAAAGTGATTAATCACTTTCTTTTTGAATCTAAAAAAGAAGCTTTTGCTTCTTTATATTTTGTCTGGTACTGTTATTCCTAATATATCTAATAATTTATTATTAGTATCATAAACAACTTTAGTAATAGTTACCCAACTATCTTTTAATTCAACATTTTTTTCATTTAAAATTTCATGTTCTCCATAGAAAGCATTAAAACTATTTGTTAATTTATATAAATATTCAGCTATTTCATTTAGTGATCTCGCACCTATTGATTTTTCAAGAATGTTTTTCATTTTTAATAAATTTAAAATAATTTCTCTTTCTTCTTTGGTTCCTAAGGTTTTATAATTACTTGGAGATAAACCAACTTCTAAACATTTATTTAAAAGTGATTTCATTCTTACAGTACTATAAAGTAAATATGGTCCTGTTTTACCATTTAAATCACTGAATTTAACTGGATCAAAAATATAATCGCTAGATATATTTGGTAGAAAATCAGCATATTTAATTGCTGCGATAGCTAAAGTTTCAGCAAGTTGATCTTTATCTTCTTCTTTTATATTATCTTTAATTAATTTTTTTGTTTCAGTAGTTACTAATTCGATTAAACCATTTAAACTTTGAACACCACCATCTCTTGTTTTAAATGGTTTTCCATCCGGTCCATTCATTGTTCCAAAACCTAAATGCTCTAGATGGCAATCCTTAGGTACTATCTTTGTTTTATATGCTGCTCTAAAAGCCTGAACAAAATGGAGTTCTTGTCGAATATCTGTTAAATATATCATCATGTCTGGATTAAATCTTTTTTGACGATAATATAATGTAGCAAGTTCAGTAGTATCGTATAATACTCCTCCATCACTTTTAATTAAAATAAGTGGTGGAATTTCTCTTTTATCAGTATCTTCTTTCACATTGATAACAACTGCGCCTTCGCTTAATTCAGTTAAGTTATTAGAAGTTAAATATTCCATCATTTCAGGAATATATTTATCTGCATCACTTTCACCTTCCCATAAATCAAAGTTAGCATTTAATTTAGTATATATTTTTTTAATATCTTGTGATGATAAATCATAGATGGTTTTCCATAGAGCATAATAGCCTTTATGTCCATTTTGTAATGCAGTTGTTATTTCTCTTGCTTCATTTAAATAATCTTCATCTTCTTTTGCTTTTATACTAGCCCTAGGATATATAGCATTTAAATCTTTAGATGAGACAGGACACTCTTTAGGATATTCTCCATTAAAACTTTGATCAAAATATGATAAGCCCGGATACATTTCTTTTATTTCTCTAATTATTAATCCCATTGGTCTTCCCCAGTCACCTAAATGAACATCACTTATCATCTTATAACCAGCAGACGTCATTAAACGTTTTAAAGCTTCACCAATATTAGCACTTCTTAAATGTCCGACATGAAGTTCTTTTGCTATATTAGCGCCTCCATAATCTATCAATACTGTTTTAGGTTTTACTTTAAAAAGATTTATATTAGGATTATCAATTACATCATTAATATATTTAACTAATAAATCATCTTTTATAGTTAAGTTAACAAACCCACCTACAACATCTACTTTACTGAAATAATCAGTTTTAATTATTTCTTCAGATATTTCCTGTGCAATTAAATTCGGATTTTTTCCAAATGTTTTTGCTAAAGAAAAAGATCCATTATATTGATAGTCTCCTAAATCAGGTCTATTGCTAATAATTAATTGGACTTCAGTATTATATCCTAAATCATTTACTATTTTTTTAAGTTCTTTTTCTAAAAAATCTATTAAGTTCATAAACTTCAACTCTTTCTGTTGTTATTTTATCAATATTTGCTCTATCTTTCAATGAAAAGAATAAAAAAAGTTATTAAGTGATTTTAATAACTTT
>CAYYOP010000086.1:0-3596 GCA_964473435.1 uncultured Muribaculaceae bacterium
TAGGAGGTGGCATTTTGAAAGATACTAACATAAAAGAAGAATTATTATTAAAAATTAAATAATGATATTCAAAAATCACAGGACGATGAATTTGCAGATTATATATCTAGAAGATAAGAGGTTTTTATATGGGGACACTAATATTTGTCGGTGGTGCATCGGCAACTGGAAAAAGCACATTTGTTAAAGAATTACAAAATAGATTAAATAATAGTATAGTTTATAGACGAGTACAATCTTTTTATGATATTGCAAAAGAAAGAAATATTCCAACAGATATGATATTTAAAAAAGTAACTTCGGAGGAAGTTGATGATTATTTTTTAACTGTCTGTAATACAAACGATTTTGTTATATCGGATGTTCACTATGCAATTCAAATGGATAGAGATAATAAACAATTTGATGACATAAATATTTATCAAGAGTATGTACCAACTATTTCTGAAAGTTTAATTGGCAAATTACAGGAAGAAGAAATAAAAATAATTGCACTTTATTTATATTGTACACCAAAAATTTGTTTTGATAGAGCAATAAAAAGATTTAATAATCATGAAAGAGAATTAAGGGCGAAGTCTATTGATGATGTAGAACTTGAAATTTCTGCAGAGAAAAATCAGTGGGATATGTTAATGAAAAATAAAAAAATAGTTGGAATGAGTATAAATACAAAAATTGCAACACCTGAACAATTAACACAACAGTTTATTGATGATTATGGTGATATTTTAAATGATAAATCAAATCAGTTTACATTATTTAAAAAAAAATAAGAATTTAATTATATTATGCATATGTGATATAATAAAAAGGAGGGACTTATGAAAGAAATAATTTACAATTACGATAATTTAATTGACTCACAAATAACTGAAACAGTTATTAGAATGAAAGTTCTTTTGATAAATTCTGGTAATATTTATTTAGGGTATGAAAGAAATATTTATCAATTTCCAGGTGGTCATCTAGAAGAAGGTGAAACATTTGAAGAATGCATTAAAAGGGAAGTTTTAGAGGAAACTGGCATTGCTGTTCGAGATTCCGAAATACATAAACCTTTTTATAAAGTGACCTTTTTAAATGAAAATTGGCCAACGGAAGGAAAAAATAGAAAGTCGGAGATATACTATTATATTGTGGAAACTACTGAAAAACCAGATTTATCTAAAATATCGTTAACCGAACATGAAAAATCAGGAGATTTTGAAGTCAAGGAAATACCACTTAATAATGCTATTGAAGAAATCGAAAGAAATATTGAAAAAAATGAAAAGAATAAGGTTATTGCACCAGACATGATTGAGGCAATAAAAGAGTATTTCAATATAAAAGAAAATAATGATTGATTATGAAACAAAAGTAATAAATCCATATAATTTGTCTGATAAAGATATAGATGAAACTACAGTTCGTTCGCGCGGCATTATAATTAATTCATTTAACGAGATTTTAATGTGTTATTCTAATGGAATGAGGCATTATGAATTTCCAGGTGGACATCTAGAAGAAAATGAAAGTATAAATGAAGGATTAATTAGAGAATTAAAAGAAGAATGTGGGCTTGATATAACTGATGATTTGATAAATCCAATGTATTGTATTAAATATTATTGTAAAAATTATAATAATACAAAAAAGAATAGACTTGTTTCTATCTATTATTCAGAAATAATTACTGACAAGAAGTTTTGTTATAAAAAAAGAAATCTAGATGCAAATGAAATTAAACAAAATTATGAATGTAAATATATAAATTTTGCTAATTTGGAAAAGGTATTAATGATGAATATGTTGACAACAAAAGAAAATAACACATCATTAGAAGATATGCTATATATTTTTGATAAATATAAAAATAGTTCAAGTAGGTGTAAACATGGAAGATTATGATATTAATGAAATTCGTAACAATAAAGATGTAATCTTATTTGTAGACATAGATGAAAAATTTATATTTAAAAATTTGTCAAATAAGCAAATAGAATTTCTTCCATTTAGATTATCATATGATATATCAAAATATTCAAAAGAATATCAAGATAAAACAAAATCACTATTTTCATTTTACTACAATAGTGATAATACTTATGAAAACGAAAAATTAAGATTGAAAAAGCATTTTATTCACTATCAAAGATTTCCATTGATTGCATTTGTACCTAAAACTATAAAAGAGTATAATACAATATCAAATATGTTAAATCAACTTGGAATTCATGTCACGACTGATATAATTGATATATATAAATATATAATAAAAAAAGAGCAGTTTCTTGTTTTAATTGATAGTGACGGAACTTTAAGAAAATCTAATGGTGAAATTTCTGCTGATAATATTCAATCAATAGGCAGAATAGTTAAAAATGGAAATTATGTAGTTATATGTACCGCACGACCTAGATACCATACAAAAGAACTTGTAAAAAAAGCAAAAGCTTATCCAATAATAATAACATCAAACGGTGCTGAAATTTATGATTTAAATAATGACAAAACCATTTATAATTTGTATATTAATAAACAAGATGTATTGTTTATGGTTGATTTGGCTTTTGAATACGATATTAGGTTAATTGTTACTTTAGATAATTTTGATTATGTAACAAAAGATGTTAGAAGTGATAATCAGTATTTAATAACAAAAGAAAACTTCCATAATAAATTACATAATGAAAATGTTAAACAATGTATGTTTATTAGTGCGAATATTAATATGCTTGATTATATTAGAAATAGGATAAATATTAAAGACAATATAAAAATAGTAGATGAATCTCCAAAAAATTATGAATATGCTGAAAAATGGTTTTGTGTCGGAAATGAACAAATATCAAAAGGTAATGCATTGATTAAACTTGCTAGCTATTTAAATATACCATTGTCTAACACCATTGCTATAGGAAATGATTATAACGATTTATCGATGTTTAGAAAAGCTGGATTTAGTGTTGCCGTATTGAATTCTGATGATAAAATAAAAGAAATGGTTAATTATGTTACTCTATCAAATGATGAAGACGGAGTAGGAAAATTTTTAGATTTACTGCAAGAAACAAAATAAAACTGTAAAATACATATATTTTACAGCTTTATTTTTTACCTAATATATAATCTATAGATGTGTTATAGTGCTTTGCAAAGTCTATCAATAATGAGGTTAATATTAAAGTTTTTCCTTTTTCATATTTGGAATAATTGGACTGATCTGTTTGAATAATGTTTTCCTTAGATAAAGTAGGTGACTTAGAGTTATCAACAACTGCTTTCGGTCAAGGAGTTTGTTAAGAGATACTTATACAAAGTATATAGATAAACACTTTAAGGATAATGAATTTTTATATGATGTAAGTATTATCTACTTTTTGCAGACAAGAGAAGAAGAAAGACAAAGCTTATTAATAAAATAAAAGTTATACGAAAATGTATAACTTTTTTTAGGAGGTGAAGAAATAAATGTCAGTTTTTAAAATAGAAAAAAATAAAAACTATACAGTTATGAGTAATTATCATTTACAAGATAAAAATCTTACATATAAGGCAAAAGGCTTGTTATCTTTTATGTTATCATTACCAGAGGATTGGGATTATTCAAT
>CAYYOP010000087.1:0-3464 GCA_964473435.1 uncultured Muribaculaceae bacterium
AACTGGCTTCTTACTATTTACAGCTGCATTAACTGCTAAGTTTAAACCAAAAGCAGTTTTCCCCATAGCTGGTCTAGCGGCAATAATGATAAGTTCATTTTCATGAAACCCGCTTGTTATTTTATCTAAATCATAAAACCCTGTTGCAACACCAGTAATATCTGCTTGATTTTTAGCTAGTCTTTCTAGTTGTTCTTGTGTAGTACGAATTACTTCACCTATTGTTTTAAATTCACCGGCTTTACGTGCTTTTGTTACAGCAAATATTTTCTTTTCAGCATCATCTATTATTTCATTAGTATCTTCTTCTTCATTATATGCATTAACAGAAATAGCATTTGTTACATCAATCAGTTTTCTTCTTAAAGCTTTTTCTCTAACAATATCAATATAGTAGTCAATATTAGCGGCAGTAATAACTGAATCTATAACTTCACTTAAATATTCTATACCACCAATACTATTAATGCTTCCTTTTTTTTCTATTTCATTTTTAACTGTCGCAGAATCTAAAGGGATTTTATTATCATGTAGATCGTAAATTGCATTAAAAATTCTTCTATTGGTTTCATTTACAAACATATCTGAAGTAAGTTCTTCACATATTTTATCTAAAGCATAATTAGTTAAAAACGCACTACCTAGTACTGCCATTTCCGCTTCTAAATTTTGGGGTAATTTACGTTCTATCATTACTATTCCTCATTTACAATTATTTTTGCTTTTGCTTGAACTTTTTTATGTAAATTTATATTTACATTATGTGTTCCTAAACTATCTATTGGAACATTAATTTTAATCATTTTTCTATCGATTTTTATATCTTTTTTAGAAAGTTCTTCAGCTACTTGTTTACTAGTAATAGTACCGAACATCTTTCCTTCTTTACCTGTTTTAACTTTAAAAGTTAATTCAACTTTTTCAATTTGTTTCTTGATTAAATTTGCATTTTTAATTAAGTCTTGTTCCTTTGAATCTTTTTCTTCTAGTTCTTTTTCTAAAATAGCTTTACTTCCAGTCGTATATCTTACTGCTAGACCTCTTTTTATTAAATAGTTTTGAGCATAGCCATCACTAACTTCAATAACGTCATCTTTTTTTCCTTGTTTTTTTACATCTTGTAATAATATAACTTTCATAAAAGTACCTCCTTGAACTACATAATATTATATCAAAAGTTGTCAAAAAAAGATACTTTTGATTTTAGTATCTTTGATTAGAACTTAACGAAATAATTAAATCCATGTTGTCATCATTAGCCATAATGTTTTTTTTAATCATATTACATTTTTGACATTTAAATATTATTTTAAAGTCGTGTTTCTTAGATTTTTCAATGGAAATTGGTTTTAATACTCCCTCACATAATGATGCACGATCTCCAGGATTAATATCAATATGTATTGATGATAAACAATGTGGGCAATGATTTCTTGCGGTATAACCTAAAGGTTTTACTTCTTTAAAACATACTTCACATTTAAAACTTTCATCGATCATTGTAAATTTTGCTTGATTCATTTTTACCTCTTATACATTATATTAATATCAACCGGACCATTTATTCCAGGTATTCTTCCTGTGTTAGATAATTGCCACATCAAATAATCACCTTTGTAATCTGTTTCATTAGTATAGTGCGCTAACCATATAGGATAGTTATACTTGTTTTCCCAAAAGTTTTCTAAATATGTTTTACTACTATATAACATTCCTTGATATCCTTTTTTTTCTACAGTTTTAATAAATGTATTAGCCATTTCATTTAATTGATATAAACTTAATTTATATTTTCTAAAATTAGAGAAATCTTCCCAATCAAATACTATTGGTAAATCTAACTTTATATCACCAAGTTCTTTTAGTACCCAATCTGCATGCTCTTTTGCTTCTTTTATAGTAGATGAGTCAGTATATAGATATACTCCTACTTTTAAACCAGCGGCTTTGGCGTTTGTTATATTTTGTAAGTAATAACTATCTACTTTTAATTCTTTAGTACTACTACTTTGAAATCCTAAACGAATCATTACAAAAGATGCACCAGCGTTTTTAACTTCCATATAGTCCACCTCTTCTTGCCAACTAGATACATCTATACCAAATTCAACATCAGACGCTTTATGTTTATCAATTACTGTATAAAAGTCTAAACTACTAGAAGTTTTAGGAGGAGTCTTCTCTATTTTATCAACTACATTTAGTGCTAGGGTTCTTTCAGCCATATTGCCACTTTGATCAGTTATTTTTATTTTAAGATTATGTTTTCCTAGTAAAGAATAATCATAAGAACCTATTATTTCACATTTAGGATCTGGATCATAATTATCTCCATATATTAAATTTTCACAAAAATCATATTGAGTATTTTGAAGAACTGTTCGACTTCCACCTGAATAAATGAATGGTTTTTCAGTATCCAATATATTAAAGGTGATATTTCTTTTATAGTTTTTATTATTATATTTATACTTAACTTCATATATTTTTTTTCCTAAAGAGTTAGTATTAATTATTAAATCTTGATTTAAAATATCAACATTGGTTTCGTTGATTACATCTTTTATTTTTAGTTCGCTATGTACTTCTAGTTCATCAGAAAAATTAAGAACAATTTCACTTGGTTCTTCTTGCTTGCAACTAGACATTATAAATAACATTATTACTAATATTAATATTTTTGTTTTTTTCATATTTATATTATATCAAAAAAAAAGATATAAACTATATCTTATTTAACAAATGGTACTAAAGCCATAAAGCGCGATCTTTTAACTTGTGTCGCAATATATCTTTGATGTTTAGCACATGCACCAGACATACGTCTTGGAACAATTTTACCTTTTTCATTAATATATTTATTAATAATCATAACATCTTTATAATCAACGCTTTTTCCAGCACACATTTGACATATTCTTCTTTTCTTACGATAGAATTCAGCCATTTTTAATTTCCTCCTTAAAATGGTAGGTCATCATCACTTAAGATTACTTCTGAACCAAAGTCTTTAAATGGATCTTCAGTTATATTAGAAGTTTCTACAGGATTATTATCTACATTATTATAATTTGGTGTTGTTTGCTCTGGTACATATCCAGAAACATTTTCACCTCTACTACTTAGGAACGTTACTGTATCAGCAATTACTTCTGTTACATATCTTTTTGTTCCATCTTGGGCATCATAACTTCTAGTTTGGATTCTTCCTGTTACTCCAACTTGAGAACCTTTTTGACAATATTTAGCAACATTCTCTGCTTGTTTATTCCAAACAACAACTGGAATGAAGTCCGCTTCTCTTTCACCTGACTGGCTAGTAAATCTACGGTTTATTGCTACGGTTATAGTAGTAGTCATACTACCACTAGCGATTGTTCTAAGTTCTGGATCTTTAGTTATTCTACCTACTAAACTAACATTATTCATATTCTACTCCTCATCTAATTTTATAATTAAATGTC
>CAYYOP010000088.1:0-3405 GCA_964473435.1 uncultured Muribaculaceae bacterium
TGAATAAATACTCTCGCCTGAACCTTTAAAGGAGCAGAATACGTCACCATACGTTCTTTTGCTTCTTTAATCCCATAACGAGGCGTATCAAAAGAATAATCGCTAAATTCAAGCGATATATTACCTGTGAAACTTTCCACTGGGAAAAGGTCATCGAAGACTTCCTTGATTCCACTTTCTAAAAACCATTGATATGATTTTTTTTGAATTTCTAGCAAATCTGTCAACTCTAAGGTGTTGGTAGTCTTAGAAAAAGATCTTCTTTCTCTATGATCACCAAATTTTGTTATTTTGTATGCCACTAAAATTTCACCCCAAACAATATTTTTTGATAAGAACGCACTTTAAAAGAAAAGATACGGCTTCAGACTAAAATTCTAACAATTTAATGCTTTTATGTCAACTCTTTTTTACCGATATTACGTAAAAACCGTTATTTCTTGCAAGAATTTCAGTATTTGCTATCTTTAACAAGTTTTTATAGATAGTTTTAACACCATGATTATTCCTCATTACAAACCAAAATTCTCCATCATCGGTTAAATAATTAAATGAATCATTAATAATTCTCATATATATTTCTTTTCCGGCTTTTATTGGAGGATTAGATATAATCAAATTATATTTAGAAGTTACACTATCATATATATTACTTAAAAAGACATTACCACTTACATCATTTTGTTTTAAATTCATTTTACATAAATGAAGAGCACGATTATTAATATCTATCATATCAACATCGCAATTCATAATTTTTGTAAGTGTAATTCCTATAAAACCATAACCACAACCAACATCAAGAACTTTAACATTCTTTTTTCCATGTTTAAAATATGTCTCAACTAAAGTTCGACTACCTGAGTCAATCTTATCTTTAGAAAAAACACCTAAATCACTATTGAACATAAAATTATATTCGCCATAAGAATATTTTAGAACACGAAGTTCACTTTTCAAGTCTTTGTTGTTTGTAAAGTAATGGTTCATATTTAGCCCCTTTTTAAAGTTATTATTATTTTATCTTATAACTATTTAAATGTCAATTGAGTTTTAACAACAAAAAAAGAAGTGTAAACTTCTCTTTTTATAATCGTTTAATTAGTTTAAAGCATCTTTTAGTTTGCTTCCAGCTTTAAATGTTGGAGCAACTTTAGCTGCAATTTGAATTTTTTCTTTTGTTAATGGATTAATTCCTTCTCTAGCAGCACGTTGTTTTGCAGTGAAAGTTCCAAATCCAACAAATGCAACCTTTCCTTCTTCTTGAAGAGCTTCAGTGATTGTTTCTAAAGTTGCTTCAAGAGCTCTTGTTGCGTCAGCTTTAGTTAAATTTGCTTTTTTAGCAATTCTTTCTATTACTTCTTGTTTGTTCATAACGATTACCTCCCATTTAGTATTTTTATAAGGCGTTAGTGCCCTACAAGTATAAATTACCACTAAATATAGTGAAATGCAATAAAAAAACACAAATTTAGTCAAAAACGTGTGTTTTGCTTGGTATTAGCGGCTTTTATATGACTATTTACTGTAAATAAGAATAATTAATTTATTTTTCGTTAACTGTGTTTTTTATTGCTTTTATATAGAAATCTAATTCTTTTTCTTCTAAATCATAGATTAATTTGTTAAAAGGATTTAAGTTACCATTTACTGCATATTCATTTAACGCTTCATAATATTTTAACTTATCTTCATTAGGAATTGATATTGGAAGATAACCATTTTTTATTAATTGATAATTCATAATTATTCTTGAAGTTCGCCCATTACCATCTTCAAACGGATGGATTCTAGAAAATTCTGCGTGAGTATATGCTGCTAATTCAAAATCATTATAATTATTATTTTTTAATGAGTCATAAAATGATTCTAATTGATAATATGCTTCACTTGGTGACGGTGGTTCATGATCTGCTCCTATTATCCTTACTTCTACTCTTCTATATATACCACCAATCATTATATTAGACATTAATAAGTTGTTTATATCTTTAATTATATTTTCATTTAAAGATTGATTTCTGTTTATGTTCTCTTTAACATAGGCCCATGCTTTATCATGATTTACAACTTCATATATTTCTCTTAATTTTTTAGATCCAATAGATAACTTATCTTCTAATAATAATTTTGTTTCCAAAAGAGTTAATGTGTTTCCTTCAATAGCAGTTGAATTATGTGTGAAGATAACATCAAAATTTTCAGAATAATTTTCTAATATGTTTTGACTTAATTTGTTTTTGTTCTTTAAAACATAATCTCTCTTTGTTTTTAACTTTTTATAATCCATATTATTAACTCCAGTTTGTATATATTATACTATATCATTTTTTAATTAAAATAAAAAAACACGTTTTGGTTAAAATCATGCTTTTTATTTTTATTAAAGTACTATTGCTATTAGATTGTTACTTCCTTTGTTTACTATTTTCGTAACAGTGTTTGATAATTTATATCTAGTAGTTTCTGGCATCATTGATAATTTAGCTTGAATACCTTCTTTTACTATTGTGTCTAAACTTCTACCAAATATTTCACTTTTCCAAATACTCTCTGGATCTTTTTCATAATCTTTCATAATAAAATTAATAAGTTCTTTACTTTGAAGTTCTGTTCCTATAATTGGTTCAAATGTTGACTCAACATCTACTTTCATTAAATGAATAGATGATGCGACCGCTTTTAATTTTACACCATAACGTGATCCTTGTTTAATTATTTCTGGGCTAGATAATTTCATATCTTTAAGTGTTGGATATACTATTCCATAACCAGCATTCTTTGCCATTTTTAATGCAGTCTTTAACGAATTAGTTTCTTCTTTATTCTCTGCGTATTCAGTAAATACTTTTAATAAGCTTCCTTTTGTAATAGATACATCACCCATTACTTCTCTTAATATTTCATTATATAACTCATTACTACTATTTAAATTTAAAGTAACCATTCCTGTTGATGCATCTACTTTAGAAATATATGCTTTATTAATATATTCACTTTCTTCAAAATGTTTAATTATGTTATCAACATCTTTTAGTTTAGCAATATTCATCATGCTCTCTTTTATCTTTTCTAAATAATGACTTTTTACTTTATGGTCATTATTTAAAATATGAACCCATTCTGGTACTTTTATTTCTACATTTAATACTGGAAATTCATATAAAGCTATTTTTAATATTTCATACATTTCTTTTTCATTCATTGATTCAATATTAATTGGTAGTACTGGTACATCATAGTTATCGGTTAACTTTTGAGCTAGTCTAACTGTCTCGTCATTAGTTGGATTTTTAGTATTAAGGATGATAATAAATGGCTTATTAATAGCTTTAAGTTCAGTTATTACTTTTTCTTCGGCGTCCATATATTCACCACGAGTAAATTCCCCAATAGATCCATCAG
>CAYYOP010000089.1:0-3332 GCA_964473435.1 uncultured Muribaculaceae bacterium
GGGACATAAATGTCCCCGTTTTTCAGAAATAGTTATAAATCTACAAAACGCCTTAAAACTCTCTAACGAGTAGATATTTCCTAGTTTTTATATTTTATTTACTTAAATTAAAATCATTAAATATCGTTAGAAATAAACAGACTTTGGGTGTAAGTTGGGTGTAAATTAATCTAGTTTTGTTTAATTATTTCCATTTCCTCTTAAGCTAAACCAGAGTTCCCTTTACTATATCAGTTAATGGACTTATACCATCTAACTGGATATTATTAGCTTTTGTTTCATTTGATTTTTCATATAATTCAATATAAAACTTATTTTCTATGTCTTTACTATAAATTGAATAATAATTGCCTAATTCCCAGGTACACCATGGTCGTATAACTCCACTACCTCGGATTTGCAATTCACTATTAACTGTTCTAAGAAATAACAGCTGTTTTGATTTTTTCAACTCTCTAGTTAAATACTCTTTCAGAATCTTACCATCGTCTATTTTATCATTAAAAATCCAATCAACATAAAGAAACACATCATTTTCTTGCATATAAAGAAATAAAATGAAAGTGTACAATTTATCTGTATAAGCATGAGATAAAAAAATTTGATTTTCTTTTACTTTTAATTTTTCTCTATCTAGAATTATGTTGTCTTTGTCGATTGTTTTATTGCCAATAGAATTTAAAAAATTAACTATTGAATTAAATGTATAGTATATATTTTTCTCAGAGGCACTTTCTATAATTTTTTCTAATTCTTTTTTATTAAAATATTTATTTTTACTGTTTTTCACAAAATCAGCTTTGATGTTTTTTCTTAAAACATCAATATATTCTGACTCAGAGTAACTAGGTGAATTGATTAACAATAATTTTTCAAAATTTTTCAATAGCAATATATTTAAATTTAATAAATCAATTAACTGATTTAATTCTATACTATTGTTTAATATTGAACGTAAATACTTTTCTTCTTCTATAAAATAATTGAGTCCCCATTCATATAAATTTACTCTACTCAGCTCTTTCATATTTTATCCTACACTACATCCTTTTTACCAACTCAAATTCATGTTTACGGTCTCTTTTTGATATGGCGTTTTCTAAATAAAGATCTGGATCATTAATAAATGAATCGAACTCTATAAGAGAACAATAACTATCTAACATACTATCGTAGACATTATTACATTTGTTATTTTTATAAGTTGATTTAATATTCATCATGTTTTTCTTAACAAGATTGCTAAAATTTTTAATTGATTTTACATTTGACTTTTCATTACAAACGTCACAAGTATGAGTAGTGTGTGAAAATAATAAATCCTCTGCTTCTTTTGTATATAGGGCTAAAACAGCATTTGTTCTATTATCCGCTCTATCTTCCAGGGAATATCTAAGTTCATCATATAACCAGTCATCATACTTACCACTTAAATAATCTTTTTTATAATCAACCGCTTTAGGAGTTAGTATAACTATTGTAATGCTGGTTCTTTTTAGCTTATCATACAAAAATGTTCTAATACTATCTTCTGACATGTGCGATCTATCTTGGTCTTCGGAATAATCTATCACATCTTCATCTTTAAAAATCTCTACCAATTTTTCTTTATATTCCTCTCCATCACTAAACCTAAATGAAATAAAAACATTTTTAGCCATTTATTCTTCCTTCTTTCATAATTTTTCAATTTCTTCTATTATTTGATCTAGTGCATCTTCAATATTTATTATTGTATCAATTTTTACTATATCTTTGCTTTCTAATTTGCTAATTTCTTGTGCCATAGATCCAGTAAATCCAAGTGAAATTATATCTAAATCATTTTTAACAGAAATAGTATATTCATCTTTCATTCCATCGGCAAGTACAATTTTGTCATTTTCTTTTTTATTACCGAACATAAATACAGCAATTCCTGCTTTACTTATCATTTCTTCTCTATATTTTATCCAAGTTTCTATTAGATCTTCTTTATTGTCTGAATAAAATGGAAAGGGCATTAATGTTAGATAATCGCTAATATTTCTATTTTCATTAGAATAGCAATAGTCTGTTACGCCTGAAATAACATAACTCCCTACTCCTACTCCATATCCGTTAACAATATTATATCCTTTAGACACAAGCTTTTTAGAGAGATTATTGATTAATTTTTGAGCTTCTTCTTTCTCTAGTGGTGCATATGTTTCAGCGCTTCCAGAAATAAAAATTGTTCTCTTTCTATATCTTTTATATAAGTCTTCTAACACTGAAGTAATTTGATCATATGAATCGACTAAATGTGTGAAAATATTATATCGCTTTTTTAAATCATTGATAAATAATTCTTGCTTAATTCTGTCATAATTAAACTCTTCATCTTCGGTATAGTTTTCTCTCTTTATCTTTTTTGTTATATAATAATGTGGGCGTATCTTCTTATCAGTTATTGTATTTAACTTGCCTAAAACAAAATTAAAATTAGGATCGGAAAAGCTAAACCCCAAAAATAAAAATGTATTTGATATTAATTGTCCTGTTAAAACATCTCTAAAAAGTATTCTATCTGTAATACCGTAACGTTCGTAGTCATCTTTTGTTAAAACAGCTTCGCCAGGATTTTCAATGTCACCATGCATTTTATACACTATTGCGTCACGACTTCGGCTTTGTAAATGCATTTGTTCGTCTTTAGTAATAACTAAAGGATCCCTGTTATTCTTTACCAATGTATCCTCAATTAATTTGTCGTAATTTGTTGTCCAGTAATTATCTATTGGTAGCTGGGAAAGTATTTCAAAGTTTTTGTTCGTTGGAAGTGTTTTTGGAAAAGAGTCACTAATTAATCTATCAATCTCTCTTCGACCTTGCTCATTACAATAATATTGCGCAAGGCTAACTAAATCATATTCATTATTTATATCTAATTTCAGTTCTCGTGCTGGTTTTTTTAATAATTCTTTCCAATTAAAGTGTCCTGCGCTTTGAGATAACCCCGCACCTATAAATACTGAAAGTTCATTTATATTCAGTGCTTTTTCTAGCTCATCTAGTAATCGTTTACGATTGATTCCTAATGACATTATTTTACCTCTTTCTATTATTATTTATCTAAGTTAAACTTTTGTCTAATTTACTATATTATATCAAATGAATTACTGCTTATCACTCTCAATATATTTTCTATCAGCCAATTTACAGGAATTGGTTAATATAGTCTTGAAATTTATCAAACTCTTGTTGTTTTAAATCCTCAGTTGCCTCTGCATATATGTTCATTGTGGTTCGAATATCAGTATGACCTAGTACATCTTGTAATACTTTTAAGTTTGTTCCTGCTTCAATTTGTC
>CAYYOP010000090.1:0-3218 GCA_964473435.1 uncultured Muribaculaceae bacterium
TATGAAAAAAGAAAAAGTTTTTACACTATCTGTGCTTATGTTTCTAGTTAGTTTTAGTTTCGTAAGTGCCTATTATTCTGTAAGGTCAAATACAAGAGTTGCCGATGGTTTAAGTATTACCTCTACAGCAGAGTTTAATGTTCAGCCAAATGGTCAAGGAGTTTATCAAAAAATACTTCCATATAAAGTTAACTATAAACCTGCTAATACCGGTAAATATACGTTCTATGTTACTTATTACTCTTTGTCTGTTTCACCTGATCAATCAACAGTAACACAGTCTTTTAAGAATTCTAAGTACTCGAATGTTGATGGTCACGAATACTTCCCAATGATGGCCATTCCAATTTCTTATTAATAATATAATAAAATAGTATAAAAATATAGAGTAGTTGATATATGTTAATAAAAAGATTTGATCTAAATAAAAATAATTACAAATCATCAATTAGATGAGTAAATATTTCTAGAATACATACTTAATTTGTTAAAATATTATTTTACTAACTGAATAAATGAAGTTCAGATATTATTATTCTTATTATCACTTAATAATTGTTGATAATAATTACCTCTAAAGTTTATAAAAATCAGGTAATTACAAATTTAATATACAGTAACAACCATATAAGATACTTCATAGTTTTGTATATTAAATATTTAAGATTCTTTTAGTTAGAATATTAACTAAACAAATAACTTAGGAGTGTAAAAATGAAGAAAATAATAATAGGTGCATTAATAATACTTTCATTTTCGTTTTTTAGTGTTTCAAGATCTATGGTTGAATATGATTTAATAAGTGGATTAACAATCCCATTTAAAGATACTAACCATGTTGTTCTTTTTATCAATTATTATGCAGAAGAACTTAATCTTAATAAAATACTTGTAGAAGTCTCGAATAATACTTCAGTTAATATCTCATTATCAAATATTAATAAAAATAGAGGATTATATGTTTGGAATATTCATGATGATAAATATTTGAACAATATAAAAGGATTAAATAAAATAATAGATGTGGATACTTTTAATAATCTAAATTCAATTAAAGTGAATGATATATCATCAGAATATTTTTTTAGCTTCCTCAATAATAATTTCAATAAAGAGTTAATCCCATTTGATAAATATAATGGGGAAATTAAATATATTGATGTATTCTCGGATAATGAGAATGATATGGAAGAGTTTTTTAATCAATTAGAATCTAAAGGTGTCTATTTTACGTTAATAACAAATTATACTCCACATCAAAATATCATTACTTCTTTGACCGATGGAATAAAAGGAACACCACTGTCTTTAATAGGATTCTCATTAGTTATTATCTTATTATATTTAACTGTATATAAAAGTAAACGTAATATTGGAATATATTTAATTAATGGAAGATCAAAATTTCAGTATATTAGATATTTATGTAATAATTTCTTTAAAATTTATATTCCTACATTTTTGTTGTCTTTTATAACTTTTCAAATTATAAATAGAACGACTTTTAAACACTTTATTTATATATTTATAACTTATGTTTCTTTAATGTCACTATTACTGATAATCTTTTATTTGGCGATAACTATTTTTACTTATAGTTTAACTGACGTAAAAATTAATAGCTATCTAGTTGGATACTCGAAAAAAACAATAACCAATTTTATTACTCTTGGCTTTAAGATTATACTTACAACTATACTACTTCTAAATATATTTACAGTTGTTAATAGGGTATATTGGTCTAAAGATATAATGATTAATGCACCTATATTTGCAAAATCCCATAAAGATATATTTTCATTTTCATCAGATTTTAATAGCACTATATTGAAGAATACCGATCAAATAATAGAAAACTTAAATAATAATGGGAATGGTTACCTTGTAAGTTATAATATCGATATGAATGATTCTGATGGTGGTACTACGATTGACATAATAAATAATAAAATAGTTTATGCTAATAGCAACTATATAAAAGATCAAGAATTGTATTATGAAGATGGAAGCCCGGTCTCAGAGTATATTGGTAACTATTTATTTACAACTAGAGAAAACTATGAACTAATTAAAGAACATTATTCTAGCTTATTACTAGATAATAATATTGAACGAAATATAATTTTCTTATCAAAAGACAGTAATATAGTTCCTTTGACAAATAATGTTATGAGCAAAAGTAATGTACTTACAAGTGATTTTATAATTATTAATAGAGAAATTGGTCAAGATACTTATTTAGCTAATATTTTAATTAGGTTGGATAGAAATAATTTATTAGAAGAGAAAAATAAATTATTGGAACACACAAATATAAGTGATATTGATTTAATAGATTTAGAAGAAATATTTCAACAGGAGGACCAAATATCAAAAGATAGTCTTTATTGGGAAATTCAATGGGTAGTTGTTTATGTTTTTGTTATACTCATTGTTTCTTTAATTCACAATCAGGTACTCTTTGATAAAAGGGTAAAAGAATATACTGTATATTATATTAATGGATATAGTAAAATGAATACGTTTATTATTGAGTGCATATTTAATTTAGTAGTCTTTTCAATGATTATTGTGGTATTAAAGAACCTTATATATAATAATAGTCCTATGTTTTACTTGATTGCACCTTTTATTATTATAACAGCAGTGGAAATAATTGTTTTGTTTATTTCTACTACAAAGTTTTATAAAGATATTGGATACATTTTAAAAGAAAGAATATAGAAACGGAGAGAAAGATTAAATGATTAATGTAAAATTTCTTAATAAGTCATTCGGGAAACATGTTATTTTTAATAATTTTAATTTAGAAATTAATGAAGGGGAATTTATTGCGATAACAGGGAGTTCAGGATCAGGAAAGAGTACTTTATTAAATATTATAAGCAGTTTGGAGTCATATCAATCGGGTGATGTATTTGTAGATGGTCTTAATTTAGCTGAATTATCAAAAAAACAACAAATTAAGTATTTGCGGAATACGATTAGTTTAGTATTTCAAAACTATGCACTAATGGAAGATCAATCAGTACTAGATAATATCAATATAGGAAACAGTAATAACAAAGAAAATTTAGATAAGTGTATGAATGCATTGGATTTAGTTGGTCTAAATGGTTTTGGTGACCGTAATATTATTACATTAAGCGGAGGTGAGCAGCAGCGAGTGGCATTGGCTCGAGCTTTTGTTAAAACATCAAAAGTTATTTTAGCAGATG
>CAYYOP010000091.1:0-3166 GCA_964473435.1 uncultured Muribaculaceae bacterium
TCTTTAGCAATTATTGTAATTGGATGTAATGTTCCTGTTTTAACATTAATTGGTAAAGTTGGATCAAAAAGTACTTTATCATCACTATTGATAGTGTCTTCATAGTATTTTGTGAATAATGAATCTAAATCATTTTTTATTTTATTAAATAATGGTCCATATTTCTTTTTATCTTCTACAGTCATGTCTTTGATACTTGACATAAGTTCAGATAACTCACTTTTTTTACCTAAATATTTTGATTTAATATTTAAATAATCATTTTCGGTTTTAATTGTTTTTGCTTCTTCTGTAGCATTCTCAATTAGTTTTCTTAAATTCTCTTTCATTTCTTCCTCCAATAAAAAAATCACAAATATAAGGACGAGAAACCCGTGGTACCACCTTATTTCATGATTATCATGCACTCTATTTCTTTAACGCTGAAAATGCGTCAAACGCTCCTATATTTGAAATTCATTATATATTTTGATTTATAAATATTTTCAGCTAATATATTTACTCTCTTTAAATATTATATATAACTACTTAGAATATAATCATAACATTTGTTCTTTTGATTTTAACAAACAATTTGTTAAATATCAACTATTTATCTTGTTCTTGATTTTTCGTTTACAATAAAATTATTTAAAAACGTATCATAAACGTGTTCAAAAGTTGCAACTCGAGCTGTATCAATATGAGTCAATAGTGAATCCCACATTCCTTTTTCCATTTTTATTACAGGACTATTAATTAGTGTTTCATCTTCTTCTACATACCATACTATACTCTGTCCTTGAATTATTGATGATATATTTAAAATATAATGGATAACTATATCTAAAGTATTTAAATAATCTTTCTTATCTATTTTTAAAGATAGTAGAAAGAATAAATATCCTGCATCATAACTATTTATATCTTTTGATAAATCTTTATCACTTATTCCATAAAAATCATAATCTTATAATTTGGAATCAATTTTAATGAATAAGTCATTATATGGTTTATTGTTAAACCTTCCTATAACGATGTTATTGTAGCACAATTATTAAGAAAACAAAAGGAACAGATATAATTTTTATCTGTTCCTGTTAGAAGGTAAAAGAGTATCTTACCTTCTGATAGTATTATATGTAGTATTATTTTTATTATACATAAAAAGATGTTAATAACTAACATCTTCTAAACATTTTTTTAATTAAAATATAATTAACATTAATACTACAATTATTACAAACATTGCAAGTACAAATTTCCAAATATATTTGAACCAATCTTTATAGCTAACATCTGTATAAGATAAACCTAATAACAGAATAGCTGAAGCTGGTGTTACAAACGATATTAATCCATAAGTAGCTTGTAACATAACTGGTATTTGTTTTGCAAAGTCAGCATAAGTTGTTGTAAGATATGATCCAACTAATTGAACTGTATATTGATATTCAACAGTAAACATTGAAGCAATTAATCCTGCAAAGGTACTAAGTACTACATTAAATTTACTTGTTAAACTCATTATCCAATCAATAATTGTTGGAAGAACTGGAAACATTACTGTAAATTCTAAGATATTATATACTATTAATAATATAATAACGAATTTACCAGATTTTTTAAGTCCTTCTCCAAATGCTGTGAAATATTCATTCCACTCAATTTTGTAGATCCATTTAATAAATAGTGATGCTATTAACATTAGTGTTTGAACACCAAATAAATCCCAACTACCAAATGCTCCAAATGATTCAATTGTACCAAAAATATATCCAAATACAGGTGCTCCAAATATTTCAACAGTAGTAAACCATTCAGTTGCTTTATCAAATATTTCTATGTTAAAAGCATTTTGCCATGGTAAGTATGCCATAATAGTAATTATTATAAATAATAAGAATATTACTGCTATTGGCCAAACTTTATCTTTTTTAGTTACTTCTTTAGATACAAATGTTTCTTCTATTAAATCTGCTTTTTTATTTTTATTTGTTTTTACAATATGTAAAATATTAAACAAAGTAAATAAAGCAAAAGCAACAAAGAATATTACAAGTTTAACCCATATAAAGTCTTTATATTCTGCTCCTAATCTCATTACGTTAACACCAGTAATTTTAGTATTATAGATTGAACCTAATATACCTACTAGCATAGCACCAAATGTAGTTGCAACTCCTGTTATTTTATCTAATTTCATTTTTGATAAAATTGTTATAAAGAATGGAATAAATGCTATTATCACAAAGTAATCATTAATTATTGCAGTTAGTGCTGCTATTATAAATGATACTATTATGACAAATATAATTTCCGTATCTTTGAATATTTTTGCTATTGAGTTAGTTAACTTTTGATATCCACCAGTTTTTGATAATACTTGATAAAAACCACCAAGTACAAATAAGAATGTTACAAGCACAGTGAAGTAATACATTCCTAATAAACCGTAGGTAAAGAAATCAAAAATCCCTACTCTACTAATTTCATTAACTACTAATTCTGTACCTTGCCATTGTCCTTGAGGAATTAACCAAGTAAGTAATACAGTAAATAATGCCATAATACCAGCAATTTTAACTAAATCATATTTTTCCCAAAACTTTTTCATTTTTCTACCTCCTCCTAATAGTAATTATATCACAAAATTGTTTTTACAAACTATTTTTCAACTGTTTTTAATGAAAATACTATTGTTTATAAGGTTTTCGTTTTATTTAGATAAAAAAAGTACTATTTCTAGTACTAATTTTTGTTTTTCATTGTTGGAAATAATATAACTTCTCTAATAGTATCTACGTTTGTGAATAACATTATCATACGATCAATTCCGATTCCCATACCACCTGCTGGAGGCATTCCATATTCTAATGCTTCGACATAATCTAGATCCATTTCATTTGCCTCATCATTTCCTAGTTCTCTTTCTTTCATTTGATTTTCAAATCTTTCATATTGATCAATTGGATCATTTAATTCAGTAAAAGCGTTTGCGAACTCAGATCCTCCTATAAATAATTCGAATCTTTCAGTCCATCTAGGATCTTCTGATTTTGTTGCAAGTGGACTTATTTCAATTGGATGTCCATATATAAATGTTGGTTCGATGATATCATCTTCGCCAAACTTTTCAAAGAAAGCATTAACTATGTGTCTATATGAAAAATGTTCTTCAATAGGA
>CAYYOP010000092.1:0-3120 GCA_964473435.1 uncultured Muribaculaceae bacterium
TATAATTAAAGGAAACAAGAGTTTTTATTGTCTCAAAAGTGATAAATACAGGATTTTCTTATCGTTATTACTAGTTTAATTTTTGGAAAACATAAAACAAATTGTAGTGTTACAATTGATGTGAAACAATTTTGTATAAAAAAAGTGATTCATGACTTATAATTGAGTTAGTTAAATAACAAAGATAGGTCGTGAATCACATGTTAAGTATAAAACAAATTGAATCAAAAATAAAGAGATATTTACCTCATGAAGTAAATACTAGAGTTTATGCAGTTAAAATGCTTAGAAATGGGGCTTCTATTGAGTTTGTTTGTAGAAAGTATCATATATCTAGAACTTCACTTTATAGATGGAATAAAAAATATGACGGTACTGTTGAATCTTTAACTGACAAACCTCATACTCCTTTAACTCAACATCCTAATGCTCATTCTGATTTAGAAATTATGTGGATAAATAATTATACTAGAAGGAACCCTAATATTTCTCTTTGTGAATTATGGTATAAACTTAAAATAAATAAAGGTTATACTAGACATCCCTCTTCACTATATCGTTTCTTAAGAAAAACTGGTTGGTATAAAAACATTAATATTAAAAACACTTCTAAATATATTCCAAAGCCTTATGATACTCCTAAAGAAATAGGTGTTAAATGGCAGATGGATGTTAAATATGTACCAAACGAATGCAAGGTTGATAATTTACCTTTTGATCTTAGATTTTATCAATACACTTGTATAGATGAAGCTTCAAGAGAAAGGTTTATTTATCATTATAACGAACATACTGCAAATAATACTGTTGATTTTACTTATAGATGTTTTCTATATTTTGGTTATAAACCTAAAGAAATACAGACTGATAATGGATTCGAATTTACTTATAATAAAGAAAACATTAAGAAAATTCATCCATTTACAGAGTTATGCATTAAAGAAAATATATATCACCATAAAATAAGACCTAGAACTCCTAGACACAATGGAAAAGTAGAACGAAGTCATAGAAATGATAACGAAAGATTTTATAATTATTTAAAATTTTATTCATTAGATGATTTAAGATATCAAGCAAAGTTATATTTAAAAAGATCAAACAATATACCAATGGCTGTTTTAAATTATAAAACTCCAGTAGAATACAGAAAAATATTAGAAAATAATTAAAAAAATTAACTCAATTACTTGAATTAACTTTATTTATTATTTTGTTTCACATCATTTACAAACTTACAAAATCATCTGTTGCAACTCCAACGATTGGATGGAATGGTTCAAAATGGCTGTTAAATGTAACTGGAATTGATACTGGAAGAACAGTATGTAATGTTAACTTCAATAATAATTGTTTTGATGAAAATTGTTTCTCTCAAAAAATAATAACTAATAATGGCGGCGCTGCAGCAATAGAAGCCAAGGCTACACCTAATTTTGGAACAGATAATACTCCTGAAGGAATGTTTGCCACACCAGATGATTATGGAACAAGTTACTATTTTAGAGGGACTAAAAATTTAAATAATAATTTAATATTTGGTGGACATCAATGGAAAATAATAAGAGTAAATGGAAACAAAACTGTACGTGTAATTTATAATGGAACTTGTCCTAATGACACGTGTACTATAAATACAACTGGAACTAATACTCAAGCAATGACTTCAGCATGGAATTCAACAAATTATAATGACGCTAAATATGTAGGATATATGTATGGCGGCTCTAATGGTAGCCCTTCTACAGTAAGAAATGGAACAACTTCTAATGCTGCTACATATAATCAAACATCAACATATATGAAAACCAGATTAGAAAGTTGGTATCAAACAAATATATTAGGAAAAACTTTCGAAAATAATATATCAGATATGCTATTTTGTAATGATCGCAGCGTTTATAGTGGTAATGGTTATGGAAATCAATCACAAACTTATTATAAAACTTATAATCGAATAGTCACAAATAAAACTCCTACATTAAGGTGTGAACAAAAAAATGATCGTTTTACAGTTAATGACACAATAATTGGAAATGGTGCTTTGACTCAACCAATAGGATTAATAACATCAGACGAAGTGGCAATGGCTGGATTAGTCGTAAATCAAGCAAATGGTAGTAATTATTTAAATACAGGCCAGTTTATTGCAACTTTTTCTCCATATTATTCTTATTCTTCTTCAAATAATCCTTTTTCTGCTTCATCATTTATCTTATCTATTTCTAATGATGGTAGACTTAGTACGTATGGAGCAGTTCAAACTACTTACTCAGTTCGTCCAGTTATAAATTTAAAATCTGGAACTAGAGTAATAGGAAATGGTTCAACAACAACTCCTTATAGATTGGTAGAGTAATAGATAAACTAAACTATTTACAAATTATATAAAAATGATATAATATAAATATAGATTTAAAAGCAATGACTTCCTTGGAAAAGAAAGAGCTATATAATAATGAAGAACACTTAGGGTGGAACCGTGATAATTTTTATCGCCCCTATATTAAGTGTTTTTTTTATTAAAATAATTGTTTTTAAACAATAGGAGAGATTAATTATGGAAAAATTAACAATGGAAAAACTAGTTACTTACTGTAAACAGTATGGATTTATTTATCAAGGATCAGAAATATACGGTGGTCTTGCTAATACATGGGATTATGGCCCACTTGGTACAGAACTTAAAAATAATATCAAAAAAGCATGGATGAAAAAATTCATTCAAGAAAATAGATATAATGTTGGACTAGATAGTGCTATACTTATGAATCCAAAAGTTTGGGAAGCCTCAGGACATCTTAAAACTTTCAGTGATCCATTAGTAGACTGCAAGAAATGTAAAACTAGACATCGTGCAGATAAACTAATAGAGGACTTTGATCCAAAGTTAGAAGCAGGTGGTTGGTCTGAAACTAAACTTATGTCATTTATAAACGATAACAACATCACTTGTCCTAAATGTAATTCATTAAATTATACAGATATTAGAAAATTCAACTTAATGTTTAAAACATTTCAAGGAGTAACAGAAGATGCACTTGATACTATATATTTAAGACCAGAAACAGCTCAAGGTATATTTGTTAATTTTTTAAATGTACAAAGATCAATGCGTCT
>CAYYOP010000093.1:0-3046 GCA_964473435.1 uncultured Muribaculaceae bacterium
GATTTAATATTATCTCTTAATGTCTTTATAAAAAAAGATATATTATCTTTTTTTGTTGTTAATTCTCCATATTTTATTATTATTAACTTCTTCATAATTACCTCTTTTTATTTCTTTTTAGTCCACTTCATTTGTTCTAGTAGGTTATCAACATCTTTATTAGGATTATTAATAAGTATATTGATATACTCTAAAGCACTATCTTTTGTCAAAATATGATCTGGTGTGTTTCGATAAATAATTAATTTATTTGTACTAATTCTTAATAAGAACATATCAATAACACTTTGACATAACTCTGCTTCTCCATCTGTATAATAATTTATTGCATATGTCATCTCTGATATTATATATTTTAACATATCTATTTGAAGACTATCTATTTTTTTTGATGATATTATCGTTAATAATATATCATAAAAACCTTTAGTTATACAAATATGAATATTAGTATTTAATCTTCTATCAAAATCTTTGATAATGTTTTGATCTTTTTTAAATTCAACAGCCCTTCTTGTTTTATTTATTGGTCGGTAATTAGATTTTACAAAAATATCTTCTGCTCTTTCTTTTTTATCAATACTAAGCAAACTACCAACTATATCTAAATTTTGATTTTGAACATATGTTAAATTAATATATGGTTTATCTATAGTATCAACAAATGATTTTAAAACTGATTGATCATACTGCTCTAAAACATCTTTGTTTTTGTCTCTCATTCCATAAGTTTTTCGCTTTATTTCTCGGTAATATAATTTATCATATATATCAGTTACTCCACCCTTTATTTGAACATCTTTATTCTTACTGATAAGCATATCTGATTTTAAATGTACTAGTAAATCTAAATTAGTTATATGTTTTAAAATTAATTCATCAAGTATTTCTTCATAGGTTTTATCTTTGATTAAAGATATAACCGCGTTTTTCAAATTATCAATTTCAAGCATATTAATTTTTTCAGAATATAATATGTTTTCAATTAAATAATTTTTACTAATATCTTTAGTAGATAAGATCATTTTAATTAATGTATTTACTTCTATTTTATCTAATATATCTTTAAATTTATTATTTGAAAATATATCGTTAGCAATATGCATTAAATCTTCTTGATGTTTATTATTAATTCTTTGTTCAAAAATTTTAGTTAGAAATATTAAATCTTTCTCATTATTATTAAAATACTCCATTAGATTAGACGCATCCTTTAAATGATTTAATGAAACATCTATTATGTTATCAATTCTAAGTTCCACTTTTTCATCTAAAGGTATAATAGTATTTAATTCTTTAATCAATTCTGTTAATGTTTGATCATTCATTTTATATTTCGTAATTAATTTTAACAATAATTCATACCCTTTTTTATTATCTATATTGTGAGATAAAAAATATAAATCTGAATCATATTCCTTTAATTGTGTTTTCATAGTATCCCTCCGAAAAATATAGTTTATATAATAACACAAAAAAAACGATTTTTAAATCGTTTATCTATTGTATAGCTTTAAATCAGTCCATTAGTTAGAGCTATTCTAATTATTTTAGCACCTGACTTTAAAATTGTTTCTGAGATTGAATATGTTGTTCTAAATGAGTATTCAACGTTTAAAGCAGTTGTTGTCTTATTTGTGAAACTATTAGAGTAGTTTTAGATGCTCCATCTATAATCACCCCGTATGTCATATCTTTTACTTTTATATTTTCTTTTTGTTGGTAAAAGCATTAAAAACTATATTTAATGCTAATGTTAAAAGAAATAATAATATTAATAATGCTAGGTAGAGGTTAATTCTTGCAGGTGTCTATAAACAGTGTCAAAATGTTGAAGAAATATATTTATTTCTGCATTTTTTGTTAAGTGAGAAATACTTATTCTTAATGTTGTTAAAGCTCTTTCTTTATTTTTAAATAGGTTTAGTACCGCAGAACTTATTCTATTTCCTGAACATGCAGTATTACTTCCTATATAAACATCATGTTTTTCTAAAGCATGAATAAATGTTTCTGGTTTTATATTCATTAAACTAATATTTAAGATATGTGGTATAGAGTATTTTGTTTTATTAATTAGTATTTGTGGATACTTTTTTAAATGTTCACATATTTTTTCATTATGTTTATTTATTTTTTCTTCTTTTTTAGTTTGATCTAACATTGCAAGTCTTAATGCTTTAGAAAAAGTTACTATTAATGGCAGAGCAGGAGTTCCTGGTCTTAATTCTTCAGTAGCACCATACATTAAACTTCTTATAGTTAGCCCTTCTTTTTTATAAAGTAATCCAATTCCCTTAGGACCATATATTTTATGTGAACTCATTGATGCTAGATCTACATCACTTAAGTTAACTGGAACCTTACCTATTGCTTGAGTCATGTCACTATGTAAAATTATATTTGGATTTTCTTTGTTAATAACTTGTTTGATTGTTTTCAATGGCTGTCTTATTCCTACTTCACTGTTAACAGCATTTATACTAACTAAGATAGTTTCTGGTTTAATTATATTTTTTAAATCATCAAAATCTATAACTCCTTCATCTGTGTTATTAACATAGTCTATAATAAAACCATTATCTTCTAAATATTTACATATTCCATAAATAGAATCATGTTCTAATTTAGATACGATTATTCTACTACCTTTTTTTCCACGTGCTAAAGCTGTACCAATTAAAGCCATGTTATTTGCTTCAGTTGCACCACTAGTAATAATTGCTTCATTTTCTTTTATTTTTAAAAGATCACAAATCTGTTTCATTGCTCCATTTAATAATTCTTTAGATTTTGCACCCAAACTATGTAAACTATTTGGATTTCCAAAATATTCATTTGTAACTTTAATGTAACTATCCATTATTTCTGGCAATACTGGAGTAGTAGCACTGTAATCTAAGTAGACCATACCATCACCTATTTTTAATTATAAACTAAAGCATTATAAAAGGCAAAAAAATTTGCCATTTACTTATATTTTTTTATATTACATATTGTATTGTTATTTTGTATTTATAATAATTGTAATTTGCTGTACACGGAT
>CAYYOP010000094.1:0-2795 GCA_964473435.1 uncultured Muribaculaceae bacterium
CATTTGTTAATATATAAGTCAACACTTTTTTCACTCTTTGTTTTTTTTATTCATTATAAACTTAAACCGGAATTAATTTTAGAAATAGTTTACACTCTGTAAAGTTTATTCTTTTCATATAAAAAGTTCATATAAATCATCTATAATTATAGTCACATACCATTTATAGAAAGTTGGATTTATATGAACACTTATAATTTTACTAAAAAGAAAGAGAAAAATAAACACTTATCGTTCAAAATGTACGAATATATACAATCTCAGTACAACCATTACATTTTTTTGAAAGATAAAGATATTAAAAAAACTGTTTTTATGAAAAAATTAGCAGAAGATGTCGGGACTTCATTATCTAATTTATACGATATTATTAGAGACGGTTTAATAAATATATATAATTATGACTATACAGAAAGAATTGAGTTCTCTGCTAGCACCGCATGGAACAAAAGAACTAAAAAATCTATTGAAAGTAATTCCAGCAAATTGCACGAAGCGATGGATTTTATAAGAATAGTAATAAAAGAATTTCGCTCTAATAAAAACATTAATTCAATTGATGAAATTATACATGATTTTAAACTTAACAGACCAAATGAGATTAAAGGCATGGTCACTATCTGTACTACTACATTTTATAATTATGTTCATGCAGACAAAATACCAAATTTTAATAAAAAGGAGTTACCAGTATTATCGAAAAGGAAGTCACAAAATGAAAGAAGAACCGGAAAAACTAATGGTAAAGGAACCTCGATCGAAAAGAGGCCTTTCCCTCCAGATGACAGAAGCGAGTTCGGACATTGGGAAGGAGATCTTGTAGTTGGTGCTAGACTAGGTTGTACTGGAGCAGTACTAACTCTAGTTGAAAGACAAACTAGGCACTTATTAACAGTTAAACTAAAGGATAAGAAAGCCAGTACTGTACTAAGAGCTTTTTACAGACTACGTAAAATCTATCCTGACTTTGATCCTAAAAAAGTATTCAAATCAATTACATTTGATAACGGTTCGGAGTTTAGTTGCTTTGAAAAAATAGAAAAATATTTAAACGCTAAAGTGTACTTTGCACATCCATATTCATCTTGGGAACGTGGTAGCAATGAAAATTGCAATAGATTACTAAGGTTATTCTTCCCTAAAGGTTGTAACTTTAACAACTATACCGAAGATGAAGTTATGACTGGTACAGACCTTATAAACACAAAAATAAGGAAGATTCTTGGTTATAAATCTTCCCTTGAGCTGTTTAATGATCAGCTAGCTTTGCTAGCTTAATAATATCGATTATATTATAGACCTTATTTACACTTTTTACTTAAAATTCCGGTTTCTACTTGTAATTCAGCGTTTTTAAACCTGATCCACTTGCCACTATACCACTTGGAGTTCAAAGTGGTGCTAGCTGGTCTAATCCAAATGATGTCTGTAATATACCTACTAATACCGCATACTTTACTAATATAGATACAATGTTTTCTGCTTTTAGAACAGGAAGATACTAATAATTATAGAAATTAAACATTATCTGGCTTTTAGATGAATCCAATAATTTGATTTTAAAAACAATAACACATGAGAGTATCGCTTTTTCATTAATAAACAATATTTATCGTAACATATATAGTTGAAAAATTTATTAAAATATAGTATAGTTAGCATGGATATTGTTATTGAATCGGAGGAAAAATGAAAAAGAAATTATTTATTAGCTTACTTATAATTATGTGTTTTACACTAGTCGGATGTGGAAAAACAAAAGATGATGTAACATTAACAGATGTTTATAATAAAGTTGATGCGTATGAGAATGCAGATCATAATTTAAGTGCGACTATTATTGATAAAGAAAATAATATTGTAGTAGTCGAATTAATTGATAATAGTAAAGAAAAACAAGAAGAATTTAAACAAGAAGCAAAACTTACTAAAAACGATTTAAAATATATTAAGTTTGTCCAAGGCGGGATAAACAAAACGACTTAATATTAACCATAAAATTTAAAACTTGTAAATGGAACAATTATAATGATTCCCTAAAAGAGTATACTATAAATTAAGTATGCTCTTTTCTTTTTTAGAAATATAATATAATTATAGAAGCGATTAATAAATATTGAAAAAACTTTGAAAATAATTTTGATAATATTTACATTTTTACTAACTTATATATAATTATATTTTTTATTGAGTATAGCAGAAGCTTATGTGTACGAGGAAAAAATAACTACTGTTAAAACAAATAATAGATAAATCTCAAAGATAAATGAAAGCGGGTATTAATATGAAAAAAATTGCAGAAAAAGACGAAGCTATTAAAAAATATAAATATAAAATAAATGTGATAAAACACAGGTATGGGGCAGAATTTGTAGTAGATAATTTTGAGAATAATGCGTTAAAAAATATTAGATTTTATAATTTATCTTACAAAAAAGATATAAATGAAATTGAAATATCATATAATGCTTCGATCAACAAATTTAACGCTTTATTTTATTCATACGCCAAAGAATCCACATTAAAAAATATTAATCATAGCAATATAATTCAAGATATTGTGCATCAATATAAATTAAACCTGATTATTGATGAAATAAATATTGATAGAAAAACAGCACGAGCAGCTGGCAAATTATCCTATGAAAAAAAATTTATTGAAACTAGTATCCATTATATTAATGGTACGGTTGTGGAAATACAAGAACGTGAAATTACTGAAAGTGAATATAACATGGAAACAGCATCTAAAATAGTTTCTATAGCTGCATGGCCAGTAACGGGAAAATGTAATA
>CAYYOP010000095.1:0-2792 GCA_964473435.1 uncultured Muribaculaceae bacterium
TTCATATTATTTACCAGTGGAACCTATTCCACCTTTCCTTTCTTCTATTATTTCTTCTTCGTCATCAACTGTATAATACTTTATAAAAATCCCTTGCGCTATAGCGTCTCCAATTTTAATATCGAAAGTTTTATCGCTTTGATTTTCTAACTTGACTAAAACATGACCTTCATTATTTTCATTATTATAATAATCAGCATCTATAATTCCTACTTGATTAGATAATTTTATTCCATGTTTAAATCCTAAAGAACTACGAATAACTACCATAAATATTTCATCTTCTGGTGATCTATATTTCATTCCAGTAGGAATAACTACAGATTTATTAGGTTCAAGTTTATAATCTATTAATGAAAATATATCATATCCTCCGGCGTTTTTAGTCTTTCTTCTTGGTAAAGAATAATTCTCATATAATTCTTTATTTTCCCCAATATCTTTTACAAATTGTTTAAAACTTATTTTTTCAAATTTCCTCATTTTTCCTCCAATAAAAAAATCATAAACTAAAGGACGAGATTACCCGCGGTACCACCTTAATTCATGATTAATCATGCTTCTTTAGTACTCTTAACGTGAGTATTACGATTTAACTCTTGGGTTGTAAATCCAGTCTTCATTAACAAAGTTAGTATAACAAAATATTATTTCGTAGTCAAACATTTTTCTTGTTCTTTAGTTGCTTTGATAGTTCTTAATTGATATAACAACTTCATCATTCCTATGTCATAATTTATTTTATTTTTTATATCACTAGGTATATAATTTAAAACTTCTAAATTCTCAATTTGTTCTCTAGTAGATAATAATTTTAACAATAATTTATCATTACTATATTTCTTACTAATTATTTGCTCTATTAATTTAAAATCTAAAGGATATTTTTCAGAATCAAGACTATGTTCAATTCTACGCACTCTATATAACATTTTTAAAAAATCTTTAATCGGAATTGATTCATTATTTTTATGTCTAATTTGATTATATAAATCTTTCATAAACTTAGGATCAATAGTTGAATTACTATCTAATTCTTCTAGAAAGAGTTTTAAAGATTCAACTTTATCTTGTTCATTTAAATATTTAAATATTTGGATTGCCTCTTTAGCAAATTGAGATATTACTTGATTCAAAGTATAATCAATAGAATTATGCTCTAACAATAATAAATAACGATTATAAATACGATTTAAATTTTCCGTTAAACTATTATATACTTTATAGCCTTTTTGGTCTTTTATCAAAGTCGCTAGTGGCTCAGATTGTCCAAAAAAGTTATAATTATTTATCCAATCAGTATCTTTATTACTTTGTTTACTATTCCAAGTAGGATCAAATTCTAAAATAAATGACTTATCGTAGATTGAATCATATACATAAGAAATATTTGTAGCATGACCAACTGATTCATTTTTATTTGAAATATATGTTTTTACAAAAGTAGGAATACCTAAATGATTTGAAACTGCTGCAAATATATTAGAATATCCAGCACAAACGATTTCTTCTTCTTTCAATACTTTACTTAAATCTCTCGATGAAGAATAATCATTTTCTTTTCCATATTTAAATACTCTTTCTCTTATTAGATCATATAACAGTAATTGTTGTTCAACTTCTGATAAAGAAAATCTCGATATTAAAGTTTCGATTTCAGCAATTATTTCCATAGTTTCAATAAATTCTGTTAATGATACTATATTAGTATTTAATTTATAACTTATTTGAGGTTCAGTTTTAAATGATATATTCTTTAATTGATTAATATGTTTTTTAGAAAAAAAACTAGTATCAATTAGTAACTCTCCATTAAGATTTTCTAAAAAGTTTTGATAATCTATTAAATTATCAATTTCTTCAAAGTTTATTTTATAAGAATTAAAAGAATTAATTTTAAAACTTTTCTCTAGTGCTTTTTCAATTAAAGTTATACTTTTTAAAGTGTATTCTCGTTCTTCTGCAATATCATAAATATTTAAATATTCCAAAGATATTGTTCTATATTCTAAGTTCTCCTTTTTTAAAGAATCATCTACTAATAGTCTTTCTATTGAACTTCTACTCTTAGCATTAATTATAACTTCATCAACATCATAAAAGATTTTTTCTTCTTTATTTTCATTAAATATAATATTTAGTTTCATATCTATTCCTCTAATGAAATTATATCATAAAAAAAAGCATTACGCTTTCTTAGTTTTTTTAGTTTTCTCTGGTTTTGTTTCTTCTAGTTTAACAGCTGCATTATTTAATAATTCTATTGTTTTATCTCTTACTTCTGCTGCCGCTTTTTGTAATACTGGTGTTCCTTTATCTAAAGCTAATTTATATAATTCTTCTGATTTAGCTTTAATGTTTAATGCTTGTTTACGAGCAATAGCGCCAACTTTTTCTGAATCTAAATCCATTAACTCTGTTTTTAAAGTTTCTATCTTTTCAGAAATTGTTTCTTTTACATCGTCCATTTGTATTTCTTTTAATTTATCAGTCAATTCATTTATTTTATTCAATAAATCATTTCTAGTTTCTGATCCTTTTTTAGGAGCAAATAAAATTCCTAAGCCAGTTCCTATTAGTAATCCTTTTATTAAGCCACCTTTTCTTTTACTCATAATCTTCATCCTTTCCACTTAATCCAAATACTTTATTTACTAATGATACTACTGTATCTACTACTCTAATGCTTATTAGGTTTAATTTCTCAGATGCAAAGTTAACAATTTTAAACATTCCATTTAAAGTATCTACTTTTTCTTGGATGTCATTAACTATATCATTTACTTTATCTA
>CAYYOP010000096.1:0-2773 GCA_964473435.1 uncultured Muribaculaceae bacterium
TGTTTACGTAAAGAGTGGATAAACTGCATTAAAAAACTCCTATAATATAGAAAGGTGTAAATAGTAAAATAAAAATGTAGGAAAAGTATCAAATAATAATGTTGGTATTCTTACATTTTTTTGATAATCTCAATTCAGGAGGCTATCAATATGAATGATAAATTATTATCTCAATTAGCAACAATGAAAGAACAAAAAATAAAACCAAACTTCGCTGAACTAGCAAGAAAATTTGATTGTGATTATAGAACAGTTAAAAAATATTATGAAGGTTACGAAGGTAAACCTAAAACGCGCGATAAACCAAGTAAGCTCGATCAATACGGTGATCTTATTGAAAGCAAATTATCAATTAAGGGTACAAGTATACGAGGTGTATATGAATATATGATCGACAATGATTATGAAGTTGGTAGTTATAGCAACTTTTCTAAATACATTAAACAAAAGGGATTAAAACCTAAAGAAAAAAGTGTGGGACATCCAAGATTTGAAACACTTCCTGGAACTCAAGCTCAAGTAGATTGGAAGGAAAATATTAAACTAAGCTCAAGAAGTGGTGAGGTATTTCTGTTTAATGTATTTAACTTAGAACTTGGTTATTCTAGATTTAACCATTTAGTATATAGTAAATCGAAAGATCAATATGAGGTTTTCCGGTCGATGATATCTGCATTTAAGAGAATTGGCGGTATCCCTCAAGAAATAGTTTTTGATAACATGAGAACTGCTGCTTCAATATCTAAAAATGGAAGGACAGTTAATCCACTTATGTCGCGCTTCGCAAGAGACTGTAATTTTAAAGTGATTTTATGCAAGCCAAGACATTCATATACGAAAGGTAAAGTGGAGGCTAGAAATAAAATTATAGATTGGATAAGAGTTTATGATAGGGATTTTGAAGATGAAAGTCATCTTATTGAAATTATAGAAAAGATAAACAAAAAGATGAATGAATATGTCTGCCAAGCAACAAATCAACCCCCATTACTCCTCTTACAAAAAGAAACAGAGTATCTAAATCCCATACCACCCAAAAGCGTATTAGATATATACCAAGCGCCTTACCAAGCTGTAGTAGGTAAAGATGCATTAGTATACTTCAAAGGAAATAAATACTCTGTTAGACCAGCTCTTATAGGACAAAATGTAAGTTACGAAGCCCTAGAAAATAAGCTGTATATATATTATAACGAAAAATTAGAAACAATTCATGAAATAAAACCACTAGGTCAAAAATCAATCAGTTATCAACCTGAACACTATGGTGAATTAATGACCCCACATTTCAAAGACATTGATGAATTAGATGATGTGATTGAAACAAACTTAAAAAATTTTGATAAATTATTAGGAGATTAAACATGACTGTAAAATTAATAAATAACTTAGAAACATTAAAATTGAAAAAAACAATAGAAAATCTGGATTTATTTACGGATAAAGTAAATAAGAATGAGTTGACCTTTAGTGAAGCATTATTAGAGTTGACAGATTTAGAATTAAAATATAAAGATGAAATGGCAGTCGTTGCATGTGTAAGAGTTGGGAATTTTCCTCATTTTAAAACAGTGCATGATTTTGATTTTAGTTTTCAGCCAAGCATCAACAAGAAAGAAATCCTAGAGTTATCAACGCTTAGCTTCATTGAACGACAAGAAAACGTCCTATTTGTGGGAACACCTGGTACTGGTAAAACGCATTTAGCAACATCTTTAGGTGTTGCGGCCGCAACAAAAAGATACTCAACTTATTTTATTAGCTTTCAAGAATTAATGAGTCAACTTAAAAAGGCTAGCTACGAGAACAGACTAGAAAGACGATTGAAGTTTTTTGGGAAATATAAAGTATTAATTATCGATGAACTAGGTTACCAAGAAATGGATACAGAAGCAGCAAATCTATTTTTTCAATTAGTATCAATAAGATATGAAAAGCATAGTACAATCATTACTACAAATACTCCCTTCTCAAAATGGACTGATATATTTAAAAATACAACATTAACTAATGCCCTACTAGATCGTTTACTACATCATTCAAAAGTAATAAAGATAAATGGCCCATCATATAGAATGAAAGAAAAATTAGCAGAGTTAAATGAGGAGGATATGGATAAAAGTATCAAATAAAAATGTAGGTTTTCCCACATTCTTATTTGATATAAAACCTACATTTTTATATTGACATTTACATGGCTATTGGAGTTCGTTGTTAGTATTTTATAATGAGGACGTAATGACTAATATAAAGGATATAATTAGTACACTAGGATACTCAAAATCTAGTAATTTATTTTACTGTGACGATAATGATAGTTTATTTTGATGATTCATAGAGTAGGGAACTTGTAGAAACTGCTTCGAAATTATGATAATTGAAAGGAGAATACATAAATGAATTTTAGTATTATTAACAAAGATGATTGGGTTAGAAAAGAATATTTTGACCATTATTTTTCTGGAGTTCCATGCACATATAGTATGACTGTTAAACTGAATATTTCAAAAATTAAAAATTCAAATCGAAAGCTATATCCGACAATGTTATATTTTATAACAAAAGTAGTTAATAGCCACAGTGAGTTTAGAACATCTTTTAATGTGAATGGAGAGCTAGGTATTTATGATGAAATGCTACCATGCTATACCATATTTCATAAAGATACTGAAACATTTTCTAATATTTGGACAGAGTACTCTGAGAATTATGCTGATTTTTGCAAATCATATGAAAAAGATGTGGAGATGTTTAGCTCAGTAAAAAGAATGAT
>CAYYOP010000097.1:0-2678 GCA_964473435.1 uncultured Muribaculaceae bacterium
CATTAAGATTGATGCGATAAAACTATTAATACATACTGATTTACCAGAACCAGTTGCTCCTGCAACTAATAAGTGTGGCATCTTATTTAAGTCAGCACAACACGTTCTTCCCATTAAATCTTTTCCTAAGGTAACTAATATTTTAGCATCACTCATGTTTTTAGGAATTGTACTTAAGACATCTCTTATGGGTACTGATGCGATTTGTTTGTTAGGTATTTCTATTCCTACTGTACTTTTACCAGGAATAGGTGCTTGTATTCTAACGTCTTTAGCAGCTAATGCTAAAGCTATTTCTTTATGTATACTTGTTATTCTATTTAGTTTGGTTGCAGCTTTTATTTCAACTTCATATTGTGTTACAGCTGGTCCTTCGTGTATTTCAACTACTTTTCCTACTATTTGGAAATCATTCAATACTCTTTCTAACGTTATTTTATTTGATTGTAAAAATTCAGTAGAGTTTATTTTACCTTTTTTACTAGGAGGATCTAATAAATCTAATGATGGCAAACGATAAGATCCATTTTTTGAGTTTTCTATCTTAACTGGTTGGTGATGTATTTCTTCAGGATGTGGTTCGGTGTGATAATTTTTTAAATCTGCTGAACTTGTTACGACTACTTTATCAAATTCTTCTTCATCACTTTCTTCTGGTAGTTTAAATACCTTACTTTCTTTTACACCTTTTTTCATTTTACTAAACATAGATGTTATTTTATCAATAACATCTGCTAATGTTATATTTAAAAACATGATTAAACCAAATAAGCCAAATACACCTAGTACTATCTTTGTTCCTTTTACATCAACTAAAGTGACAAAAACACTAGAAAAGAATGCTCCTATTACCCCGCCACCCATTTGACTTAAGTTTAGATATCTTCCATCGTCAAATAATTTAAAAAATACATCAATAGTTTCTTTAAAGACAGCACCTATTTTTATATTGTTTACATCTTTAATGTAGTTTATATGTGAAAAAGTTAGCAATGTTATTAATAAGAAATATAATCCGATTAATTTAGATTCGAAAAATTTAGGTAATTTACGTTTAACTATCATATATGTTCCAATTATTAATAATAATATGATTAATATTGCCCACCATGTTCCCATTAAAAAAATAGCAAATAATTTTATCAAATGTCCGACTGGACCAAATGCTCCGATACCTATTACGCTTATTAATATTAAAATTAAACCAGTTAGCTCTGAACTAAATTTTACTTTGCTACTATTGTCATCTTTACGCTTTTTTTTCTTCGCCATGAGCTTCACCCTATTATCAGTATAATATATTGCTATGGTTTTTGCAAAGAAAATAGACAGTTTCTTGTCTATTTTTGTCTCCAAAGTTAGTTTATTACTTTATATGGATTAGTTATTGTTCCTTCACCTGTTACTGTGGTTTTTAGTGAAAGATTTATTACTGGTCTAAGTGCTAATTGATTATTTAAATTATTAAAAGTTATTTGGTTATTATTAATTATATAATTATTGTCTTTATTATATGACGTCATTGTCCAGTATTTTTGATTATAATTTAAATAATTATTAGTATTATCATCTTCATTTAGTCCAGCTAATAGAGCTTCATCTAAGGTTAATAGTCCTACTGTAGATATTGTTTTATCCTGACATATTAAATTTTCATCTGTTTTAGTATTACAAAATATACTTTCTTCTACTATAGATTTAGTTAATATATTATTTTGATACCAAGTATTTAATATATCTTTTATTTGGGTATTATAACTTTCTAATTTAATATTTGTTTTACTTTGATTGTCTATTCCATTATATATTATTCTAATTGAATGATCTCCATTGATTCTTATAATCTTCCATTTAAATCCATCAAATAACAAATTATTATTTAACTCATTTACTCCACGATAATAATAACTTGTACCATCATTATCTAGAGTAGCAAACATTCCAGATTGGGAATCTTTTACTTCTCTTTTTTCAATAGCAGAAATACCACCATTTTTAAATAATATAACATTTCTTAAATATATCGGTTGGAAATCTGCTACTATTATTTTTGATTTTAATTCTTTTCCTTGTTCTATATTTTGATCATAATTAGCATTAGGAAAAAATATTTCTAAATGATAGGTATGTTTTTTATAGCCATCAGTTGGTGATGTAAAACTACCTGTTCCTAGTTCTAGTTGATTGGTATTTCCTATATCAATTAAATAACTAGAACTAGGAATCGTTGTTCCATTATTATCATTATTAATACTTGTTAGTTTATATTTTAATGCTTTTTCACTAAAGGTATTTGATTCTATTATTAAATTTAATTTATAATTCATAATTATATTAGTAGTATTATTGCCTATTATTGAAAACGTTTTTCTTAAAACATGATTATTACTAGGTATTATATTAGTAACATTAATATCTGATCCCGCATTATAAAAAATTTCTATATTACCACCATTTACAGTAATATTTGTTGCTTTATCACCTATTAAAATTCCTGTGAAATAAGCATATGTTGATATAGCAGTAATTAATATTAATAAAATAACTATAATTATTATGTTAGATATATTTTTGTCTTTCATTATTTATATCCTATCTTTTTATAGTTTACCGAAAAAAAAACAAAATATTTGTTGTATTTTGTTTTATTTTTCTAAATAACGAATTATTTCTAATAC
>CAYYOP010000098.1:0-2668 GCA_964473435.1 uncultured Muribaculaceae bacterium
ATAATTGTATTTAATAACTGGGTAATTCCTTCAAGTGCGAAAAATTCACATTGAACTGGAATAATTACAGAATCACTTGCTACTAAAGCATTAGTTGTAAGAAGTCCAAGTGATGGTGGACAATCTATAATTACATATTCATAATTATCTTTAATTTTGTCAAGAGCATCACGAAGTTGCTCATTCTTTTTAAATGTAGCATTTTGATATCCTTTTTCAACTAATTCTATATCTAACCCCGCTAAATTTATAGTTGCTGGAATAATTGATAAATTTGAAAACTTAGTTTTAATAATTCCTTTTTTAGGTTCGATACTTCCATTTAAAACATCATAAATGCTATAAGTTATATCTCCTTTGTTAATACCTAAACCAGTTGTTGTATTTCCTTGAGGATCTAAGTCAAGTAAAATAGTTTTTTTACCCATTTTACCTAAAGAAGCAGCTAGATTTATACTAGTTGTTGTTTTTCCTACTCCGCCTTTTTGATTTACTAAAGATATAACTTTTGCCATTTTCTAATCACTGCCTTCTTACTTCTCTACATAAAATATTTTATCATAGATAAGACTAAAAGTCTAAAACAAAACAGGTTTAATTTTTATATATTCAACAAAAACCAAAAGTGAACTATGCTTCACTAGATAAAGTAGAATTATTAGTTAAAATAATAATTCACTTAAAAAAATGAAGAATTGTTAAAAGATTAAACGAAATAGTTTAATAAATAAATATCATACTAATTAAAGACAAAAAAAAACAGAATTTTCAACTCCTATTAATGCTAATCTATTATCTACTTATTATACTAAAGAAAAATATATAAAAAAATAAGAACTCATTAGTAAGCTATAATAGTAAAAAGTATTCTGCTCCGATAAGGTTTAATGGTAAAGAAATTACCATTAAATCGATAGATGATTCACTCATCTATCGATATTGTACCAAATTATTTTCGAAAAGTCTATGCTTTCAATTCGTGTTTTTTTCACTTAATTAATGTACAATTTTAACTTTTTTATTACTTTTTAAAAAGTAACCTTGATAACTAGCAAGACTTCTATTATATTTATCAGGATCATGTTTTTTTAAATTCTTTAAATTTCTTCGTACTCTGCGAATCGTTTGGTTCGCACATTTAATGGTTAAGCCATTATCTACTTTATATGTATAACCTAAAAATGTAAACCCATTACTTAACTTATGGATATTAGATTTATTATTTGTTTCTAAATCTATCTCATTAATTTTTTTGGTTATTAAAGAAAAACATTTTTTTAATTTATCATAATCATGATCTAGTATTATTAAATCATCCATATAACGTATATAATATTTACATTTAAGTTTTTCTTTAATAAAATGATCAATTTCACTTAAATAAAATATTGCCAGTATTTGACTTGTCATATTACCAATTGGTAAACCTTTTTTATATTTATAAGTTGGCAAGTATTCAATTTGTTTTATTTTTAACCTTTTTTCATGTTCAGAAATTTTTAATTTCTGAACTTTATCTATCTCTATTTTTTTCAATTTATTTATTTCAAGATTTAAATAAGTATGATTAGTCGAATTAATTATTGTTTTAACAATCTTTAATGACTCTGGATCTTTTATATATCTTTCTAACTTAGTTATCAATATATCATGATTAATATTATAAAAATATTTTTTAATATCAATTTTTAAAACATAAATTTCTTTTTTACTTAATGATAATTTATTAATATATTCAAATAAGGTATCAAAAGCATAACTGCTACCTTTTCCTATTCTTGTTGCAACATTAGTATCAATTAATGTTCTTTCTAAATTCTTCAATAATATATGAGAACTAACTAAATGATTAACTATTTTATCGGTCATATTTTCACTCATAATTATTCGATATTTTACCTTAGAAATTATAAAAATTCTATACTGGGAAAAATAGTATTTTCCCATATATAGTTTTTTTAAAATAGTTATTAAATTCTGATTCAAATTTAATTTGAAATAATATACCATTTTTTTATTACGACAATTACGTTTAATTTCCAAAAAGACATTTAATAAATGCTCATACTTAAGCATTGAGTAATAATCACTGTTTTTCTTCCTCATTGCGCCACCCAATTATTAATCTTCTAATTTCATCTAACTTGTTTACTAAAGATAAAAATCTTTTTTTAATAACTATTTGTGAATCATACATAAAACTAATATAAGTATCCATTAAAGATATATTAACTAAACAATCCACTAAATATTTTCTTCTGATATTTCCTCGATTGTAGTTTGCTCTAACTATATTTTCTAGTAACCCATACATTTCGTTATCAAACTTTATTTTTAAACTTAATTTGTATTTTGGAAAAGAACTATTTACATATAATTCTACATAATTAATAAAGCTTTTACATTTTGAAAACACGATTAACTCATTCAATATTAACAACTCCTTTTAATTCATATAAAATATTAATATCATCTTGAGGTGTGATATTATTTAAATCTTGATTTTTCAAAAAATTATATTTCTCAGTAATTTTCCCCATCGATACTCCCTATTAATATATTACAAAAATATACTTATCTAACTATAATCTTATAGCAAATGATTTTATGTCTAGGCATTAAGGAACTTTGTTAATCCTTTGTTAAAATGTATACGAACATGTATAAA
>CAYYOP010000099.1:0-2570 GCA_964473435.1 uncultured Muribaculaceae bacterium
TAGATAGAGCAACTGGTAGCTATGTTTGGTTTATTGATAGTGATGATTGGATAAGTCGTGATTCATTTAGAATATTAAATGGTATTATAAATAATACAAATGCGGAAATTATTTCCTTTTTAGGAGTTGAACGTAATAATAGTAATCAAATTTCTAAAAATATTTCAAGTGTACCAATAGGAATATATAGATCTGAAGAATATTTATCAAAAGTATTAAATATAGAAACAAGTTGTCATATTTGTTTTAGAATATTTAAAAGGAGTCTGTTTGATAATATTAAGTTTCCAGTAGGTGTAGTCTATGAAGATATAATTACTTTACCTTATCTCATTAGTGCTTCTAGTATGATTGTGCAAATTGATGAAGGCTTGTATAATTATTCTATTAGAACAGGAAGTATAACTGGGTCAGTTCCTACTAATGTAAAAGGTATTATTAAAGAAATGAGTTTTCTTAATAAATTTCTTTTAGAGGGAAAACAATTAAACCAAAAAGAAATAATGAGGTATACCTATTCACTATATATTGTACTTGCAGTCTCATTAACTAGATTCTACGTGGTGTATGATGATGTAGTCGATGATCTTGATTTAGTTCTAAATAAAATAAGAATTAAAAATTTGCTTTTTGATAAAGTTATTAATAATCCGGCAGATCTATTTAAGGCTGTTGTATTAAAAATTAATCCAAGGTGGCTTCGTTACATATACGCAGTATTGAAATAATTATGCATATTTATATACATATTGTAATTTCATATTTAATGTCTTCTATTAGTAATTATTTATTTGAATATTGTTATTAAGTAATAAAACAAATTATTTATATGTTATTGTAATGATGATTAATGTCTATAGATAATTATGAAAATTAAAAATAAACTTATATATTTATCATTTGCTGCTCTTACTTTGGGGGGCTCTTTATATATGACTAATAACCTAAATTTTACTGTTTATTTGTCATTGGTATTTAGTGCATTTGTAATGACAGTTTTGTTCATTAAAAAAAATAAAGTTTCTTATAATGATACTCAAAAAACAAATAACATATTGATCTATTTGTTTTCTATAACAATGTCTATTTCTTTCGTTTTAAACAATACTTTAGAGGATTTTTTTAATATTGTGGGTTTATTGCTTTTTCTTTTGATTTCAACTGTCTTATTACCTAATATAGGGACTCAAAGTTTAAATCTAAAATATATTTATAAGACATCATTATATCTTATTCCCATATTAATATTTGTTCCGATACCTTTTATTGGTTTAAACTATTCTATTTTATATGGCTATCAAGGCATATTTTTTAATCCAAACTCCTTTGGAATAGTCGTATCAACTTTCCTTATTGTAGTAATATCTTACTTTATTCCTAATTCAATATCAAAAAAAACGAGTAATCTTTCAAAGTTAATGTTTGTATCTTTGATTATTACTACTATGATATTATTATTATTATCAAATAGTAGAACAAGTATTATAGTTGTTTTAGTAGTAGGATGCTTAATTATATTACAAATGTTTAGAGAAAAAAATACTATTAGCTTTAAACAGAAACGAAGACTTGTTTTGATTTTAACTATAGGTTTGATAATAGTTGTTTTCACAGGTGTTATTGAGGAATTGTTTGTCAATATGTTTTTGGAGAAATTTAAAAATAATGAATCAGATATAACAAATGGTAGATCATTAGTGTGGAAAGAGATTATAGATAATAGACGTCTGTTTGGAAATGGTCGTCAATTTTTGTTAGACTTACCAATAGCCCCACACAGTACTTATTTCTCAATTCTTGCTCAGTTTGGTTCAGTTAATCTCTTTATATACATTTTGATAATCTTTCGTATGTTTAGAGCCTCTTATTTATTTATGACAAATTCTATGTCTCCGTATAGGTTTCTACCTATTTCTATAACTACAGCATTTATTCTACTTTCTTTTACGGAAGGTATGCTAATGATATATACTATGTTTATATCATTTTTATCTTATGGGAGCATATTAGATAATATTAAAATAAAAAAATAATATATGAAGGTCTTGCATGTAATAAATTCTATGTCAATGGGTGGAGCAGAAAAGCTTCTTCTTGATACTATACCATTATTTCAACAAGAAGGAATAAAAGCTGATCTTATTTGTCTTAATGATACTAAAAGTGCATTTATGGATGAGTTAATGTCCAAAACAGATGGGAATATATTTAAATTATCGACTAGTTCAGTTTACAATCCTATTAATATATTAAAAATAATTCCTTTTTTAAGAAAATACGATATAGTTCATGTTCATCTATTCCCATCATTATATTTTACCGCTTTAGCAAAGCTTCTTAGTTTTAGCAAAGTTAAATTGATATTTACTGAACATAATACCACAAATAGGAGGATTAGTAATCCTAATTTAAAAACAATAGAAAGATTTATATACAGTTTTTATGAAAAAGTTATTTGTATCACCTCAGATGTTGAGAGTGTTTTGATAGAGAAGCTATCTCTAGATCGCAAAAAACTAATAGTAATAGAAAATGGTGTAGATATAGAAAAGGTTCATTGCTCGGAGAGA
>CAYYOP010000100.1:0-2545 GCA_964473435.1 uncultured Muribaculaceae bacterium
TTTTGATATTTCTGATGTTAATTCTCAGAAAGATAAGAATTATCTTAAATTAGCTCAACTTTTTAATATAAAAGAAGAAGAAATAATAGCAGTTAATCAGACACATTCAAATAGAATCTTAGTTATTAGAAATGATGAAGATTTAACAAAGAGCAGAGATAATTATGATGCCATTATAACTAATAGAAAAGACATAGCTATATCAACTAGAAATGCAGATTGCATTTTATTTGCGATTTACGATAAAAAAAAGAAAGTATTAGCAAATGTACATTCTGGTTGGAAAGGTACTTTAATTCGAATGATGGAAGAAATATTGAAAGTCTTCCAAAATGAGTTTAAAACAGACTTCAAAGATATTAGTGTCTTTATATCACCTAGTATTAGATACTGTCATTTTGAAGTAGCTGAAGATGTTAAAGAACTATTTAAAAATGAGTTTAAAGAAGTTGATTCAAATAAATATATAAAAAGATTAAATGTTTTAGATACGAAAAATGGAATGGAACTAAATAGAAAATATTTAATTGATACTATTTTTTTAAATAAAATAATGATGCTCAAATATGGGATCTTAGAAAAAAATATTTATGATTCAAATATATGTTCAATATGTTTTGGAAAAGATATACATTCATATAGAGGAGCATTAGAAGAAGATAAGACTAAGAGAGCTGTTCTTATTACAAAAATTATAGATTAATATAGAGAGTTCAAAGAACCGATATTAGTTTAGAGAATATTCATAGGAGGTTTTATGAATTTAATACTTACATTAGGAGTGGGTTTATTTACAATCATTGGTGCACTTCTAATTTTCTTTATAAAAGATAAAGAAAAATTAACTCAAATAACAATGAATCTAGCTGTAGGAGTTATCATTAGCTTGATTTTTTTAGAATTGATACCAGAGATTTGGGAAATATTAAGCGAAGAATATAATATTATAAAATCAATATTATTCATTGTTGTTTTTACAAGTGTTGGAATAGCAGTTTTAAAATTTTTAGACAAATATGTCCATAATCATGATGATCATCATCTTCATTGTTGTGAAGAAAATTATAAGCATATTGGAATAATTACAGCTTTAGCTATTACTTTACACAATATTATTGAAGGTATGGCTGTTTATGGAATACTAAGTAATGATACAGGTTTAGGAATAAAACTTATAATAGGTGTAGGACTGCATAATATTCCATTAGGTATGATGTTAGCAACAGCTTTTTATAAATCAACAAAAAGTAAATGGAAGGCAATGTTATATATAACTCTTATATCATTTACTAGTTTTATAGGTGGTTTAATAATGTTTGCTAATTTAAAATTCTTAATGAATGACATTATCATAGCTATAATGCTATTAATAACAAATGGAATGCTTATATATATTGCGTTTTTTGAATTATTACCACATGCTTTTCATGCAAAAGGTAATGGTAAAGATACAATTAAAACTATTATTACAATACTAGTAGGTGCTTTATTTATAATAGGAACTCATTTTATAGGAGGTCACTAGATGAAATGTCCAAATTGCAAGTCTGATAATGTAGAGATACATTTTGTAGCAGAAGTTAAGACTAAGAAAAAAAGAAGAGGTGTTTTTTACTGGCTATTCATAGGTTGGTGGTTAGAATTAATCCTTTGGTTTTTCTTTACTGTACCGAGACTATTTATTGCTTTATTTATGCCAAAGAAAACAGAAACAGTAACACAAATAGCTAAAGCTGCTATATGCCAAAACTGTGGTAATTCTTGGAGTGTTAAATAATATTACTTTGTTAATTATTAATATGAATTTACTAAATTTTTTTCACGTAATAAACAAATGCTATTGTGAGAAATAATTATACTAAAAGAAAATAATTCAATTTAATTTAAAGTAATGTAATTTTAAGGAGAGAATGTGGAAAGAATAAGAAAAATTAAAAAAGCAGGAAAGCAAGCAACACAAGAAGTAAAGAAATTCACTACAGAAAAAGCAATTCCTAAAATAAAAGAAACAGCTGTTAATACAAAAGATTCTGTAGTTAATGTTACATCAAAAGTCTCAAATAAAGTTAAAATAAGTATAACAGAAGAGCAAATGAAAGAAATACTTGATTCTCTATATATAAAATCAGTTAATGGTATTCCTAAAGTAAGTTTACCTATTGATGATTTGGTGAATGACTACATAAGTAAAAATCAAGATGTAGAGTTAGCTGCAAAATCATTAATAAATAATTCAACAGTTAAGTGCGGTACTTCTGGATTTTTAACAGGTTTAGGTGGATTTACAACAATGATTGCAACATTACCAGCAAATATAACAAGCGTTATGTATGTTCAATTAAGAATGTGCTGTGCTATAGCTAAAATGGGAGATTATGATATACATTCAGATCAAGTTCAAACACTAGTATATGCTTGCTTAACAGGTTCAGCAGTAGCTGATGTTTTAAAACATGCCGGCATTCAGTTTGGAAATAAGTTTGGTGTTGCTATGGTTAAGAAAATACCAGGAACTACATTAAAAGTAATTAATCAAAAAGTTGGT
>CAYYOP010000101.1:0-2294 GCA_964473435.1 uncultured Muribaculaceae bacterium
AAGGATCATTCTCAGGCACTAAAGGGGCTGAAGGTATTTGCTTATGACCTTTCTCTATAAAAAAATTAATATATAAATCTTTTAAATTCATTTAAACTCACTTTCCTCTGCTAAAAATTATATCATAAAAATGAGTATATGCCTATTATCAAGTAAAAACAGAATATTTTACATACTCTGTTAGTTAGTAATTGTTTCTAAGAATTTTTTACTTTTTAAATATAATCCTGTATATCTATCATAGTAAACATTAATAAATCTATTTATATTATTAATAACATTATCACTTATTTTTATTTCTGTTATTGAGGATATTTCTACTAAGTAGTACATTCTTAGCATTTTTATTGTTTTTTCATCATATATAATTTCATTAATATAACAATTACTACATATATATCCACCTATATCTGGATCTATTGTTATGATTTTTTGACAAGTTCCACATTTACTACAGCAATTTAAGTTTATTCCTACACCTAAGTAGTCTAATGCTTTTAATTCAAAGATATTGCATATTATAAGTGGGTTTAATCCTTCATTTATTTTTAAGATACTATTTATATATAAATTATATAATTCTTCATTATGATTCTGTTTCATTATTTGATATGTTAAGTCAGAAATATAACTTAAATAACTTATTAGTATTAAATCTTTTTTAATATTAGTAAGATTGTCTACTACGTCTACTGATTTTATAGTTGATAGTTTTCCTTCTTTATAATATATCTGAAAAATACCAAAGGTGAATTTTTGAGTAAAACTTCTAAGAGGGCTTTTTAATCCTTTAGCCCCCTTAGCGATGCATCCAATAATTCCATCTTTGGTAATAATATTTAATATTTTACTAGTTTCCCCATAGTTAGTTTCACTAATAATAATTCCTTCTATTGCTTTAAGCATTTATTATTCACTTCTCTTATATATTAAGTAATATTCTATATTTCCTGTTTTTTTAAACATTTTCCATGCTTCCTTTTTATCCATCTTCCCAATACCTTTCTAAATTTATATTGGGTCAATTTATAAGTTTCTATTCAAGCGTCATACTATTTAAAGTTAAATAACCTTTTAAGTATTCTTCTGCAGTTGCATAATAAACATTTGAATATAATGGGATTCCCATTGATTTAATATAGTCAATTATTTGCGTTTTAACTCCTACATCATCTATTGTAACGCCATTATAAGCATAATGAAGATCTAAAATTTGTTCTTCAGTGCATAACGTATTATTTCTAGAGATTAGTTTTAAATATTCAACTATTTTTAAGATTCTAGAACGATTTAATTCAATTTTATTTGATCTTGACCATAGTTTACTTATGTATTGTTCAGGAGAATAATTAATAATTCGATAGTAATCTAAAATAGTAAATTTAGATTTCTCTCCATTTTTAATAATTCCTTCATTTATATAATCATATATTATTTTACTTGATTCGTTTATTAAAATATCCTCTTCTTCTTGTTTTTCTATAAACTTTGTATGTAACAATTGTTCTTCTGGAGTACCAGTACTAAGTTCACTTAAATATTTATAAAATGTTATTGTAGACATTTTATATTCATTCATTAAGGATTCGATGCTTTGTGAACCATCTATGAAATTTTTTTCTAACATTTCAACTATTTTTTGTTTATAATTATCTTTGTTTGCTTCACTTGATTTAAGTCTTCTTTGTGCATTAATATATTCTCTATTTTTTTCTATATGTTTTAGTAATAGCGTTACTTTTTTAACTTTTTTTGTTTCATCGTTATGATATCTTACATAACTATTAAGTTGCGCAACTACGGGTTGTAAAGTTAATTCACTATTAATAATTATATCTAAATAATCTGATACTGCTTTTGAATTTAATTCAATTAATTCTTCTGCTAAAGAAAAATCCTTTTTTTCTTTATATAATCTATTATAATGCTCTGGGTTTGTTTGATAATTAAATTGTGATGCATTTTTTTGTCTTTTTTTCTTTAGAACTTCATAATATAATTCTAATTCTTGTTCTGTTGGTTTGGGATTAACTACTCTGTTTGCATATGTACTTATATATGACTTTAATGTTTGTAGTTTTATTCCATAACTATCTGCTAAAGGTATAAGAGCTTCTTCTCCTTTATAGATCATTGTTTCAAAAGCTAGTTTACCACGTATTATGTCATTTCCTATTTTCATTCTCTCACCTATTCCTGTTCTTTAAATCCTAAATCTTGTAAATATCTTTCTTTATCACGCCAACTTTTTATTGTTTTAACAAAAAGTTCTAAGTATACTTGTTTACCAAGTA
>CAYYOP010000102.1:0-2269 GCA_964473435.1 uncultured Muribaculaceae bacterium
TAAACATGTTTACTTATCAGATGTCGCAAATGATTACCGATAAGGTTAACAAAGGAACCAAAATAGGCGAACGAGAATTAGATTTTGCATTTGATTTAAATGAATTCTTTACCACAAAAGAGAACGGTTCTTTTGAGCATGAAGAAGATGTTATAAAATGGCTGGATACTTTATCTTCAAATAAAAAGTATCCTTTTTCCACTGAAGAATTACGCAATGAACTAAAGCATACATTTTGGGTTCTTTATCGTGTAGCAAGTGTAAAAGCTTTGGAAAAACTACTTAGAAACCATCCAGTTTTTAAAGAATATAAAATTGTAATTGCTGCTGGGGATGGACAATCAGAAATAGATGATGTTATTGATAATGATTCTTCATTGTTAAAAGTGCGTGACGCTATAACTAATAACGATAAGACAATAACTCTTTCGGTAGGACAGCTAACTACCGGAGTTACAATTCCAGAATGGACAGCAGTTTTGATGTTAAGTGACATGAAATCGCCTGCTATGTATATGCAGTCTGCTTTTAGATCACAAAACCCGCATAATTGGACAGAAATTGTAGATGGAAAAGAGATAAGATATCAAAAACAAAATTCTTACGTTTTTGACTTTGCTCCACAAAGAACACTAACTATATTTGATGAATTTGCAAATAACTTATTAACTAAAACATCAAGTGGTGGAGGGACTACATTTGATCGCGAAGAGAACATTAAAAGATTATTAAATTTCTTTCCAGTAATTGGTGAAGATGTTGATGGCGAAATGGTTGAGTTAGATGCAGCGGAGATATTGACAATTCCACAAGCAATCAAAGCAAGTGAAGTTGTTAGCAGAGGATTTATGAGTAATCTTCTGTTCTCAAATATTTCAGGTATTTTCCAAGCACCACAAGTTGCACTAGATATACTAAATAAGTTAAATAAAGAATCACAAGGAAGATTAAGAACGCCAGATAAGAATGTTGATTTAAAAGATATCGAAGTTGATGATGAAGGTAATGCTCTTGTTGAAGAAGATATAATTATAGGGTCGACAGAGGCAATTTTTGGTCCTAAAATTTATGATATTAAAGATGTTATTCCAAACATTGATGCTAAAAAGGGAGAAATCGTTCCTGTAGAAGTTGTAGCAAAAAATATTAGCTCTAAAGTTGTCAAAGATATGGAAGATAATTTGTTAAATATTAAAGAAACTTATGGTCTTACAAATAATGGTGTTAAAACTATTGAGAATAAAGTTGCCAATGAAATTGAACACACTGTCAAGAAAGCAGCTACAGACTTTAATATTCAAAAAGCACATGTCGAGAAACAATATGAAACAAAATTAAAGTCTGCAGAAACAGATTATGAAAAAGGTAAGATTGAAATTGAATGGAAAGCGGCTGTTCAAGAAGCTGTTGACACCTTTCAACACCAGTTGGAAGAAGAAGTTTCAAAATCAATAGAAACAGTTAAGACTGAAATTGTTAAAGAACAAGAAGTAAAGAAGGAAACAAAAAAGAAAACGGTTGTAGAAGAAGACATAAGATCACGATTAAGAGGCTTTGCTAGAACTATTCCTAGCTTTATAATGGCGTACGGTGATAAAGGTTTAACATTAGATAAATTTGATAAGTATGTTCCAAATGAGGTCTTTGAAGAAGTAACAGGTATTACTATAGATCAATTTGTGTTTTTAAGAGATGGTGGAGAATATGAAGAAGATGGTGAACAACATCATTTTGAAGGAAAACTGTTTGATGAAAATGTATTTAATCAATCTGTACAAGAGTTTTTAAAGAAAAAGTCGGAATTAGACAATTACTTTATAGATACAGAAGAAGATATATTTGACTATATTCCACCACAGGAAACAAATCAAATTTACACACCTAAAAATGTTGTAAAAATGATGATTAAAACATTAGAAGAAGAGAATCCCGGTATATATGATGACTCCAGTAAAACTTTTATAGACATCTATATGAAATCTGGTCTTTACATAACAGAAATAGTTAAAAGACTTTATAACAGCGAAGTTATTAAAAAGGAGTTTCCTAATGAAGAAGACAGAATTAAACATATTTTAGAAAATCAAGTATTTGGCTTAGCGCCAAGTGAGATTATTTATAATATTGCTACAAACTTTATATTTGGGGGACTTGATGAAGAAATAAGTAGAAAAAATTTCTTACAAATTGATACTGTTCCATATGCACAAAAAGGAACTATGCAAGCATTAATTGATGAGAAGTTTGGAGATAATTAAATATATAATTT
>CAYYOP010000103.1:0-1518 GCA_964473435.1 uncultured Muribaculaceae bacterium
CATAATCAAATTCCAATCCTTGCACTGAATGAATACAACCAGCTTCATTTATTGAATTATCTATTGCAAAAGTTTGTTTTGAACCTAAATTCCAACTTATACCATAATCTTCTATTTGAATATCGTGATAATCAGTATTGTTAATTTCCTCTTTATTCCAATTCCAGCAATAACCTGCTACAATTCTTGATTTATTATTTTCCGCGTTTTTAATTTTTATTAATGCCTCTAATTCTTGTGGTGTATCACATACTGCTATATCATAATTTATTTTACCAACATAATTGTTAGTAATTCCTAATAAATAGTCAATAAATTTTAAATAGTTGTCAGAACCATTGCATCTAAATTGAGATTCTAATTTTAATTCTATTATGTTAGCATTTAAACTTGTTGCCCATTTTTTTATTTCTTTTTTTGTACCAATATCATTTAAATGAACTTTTTGTTTTTCATCTATAAAAAATATAGAAGATTTTGATGAATTAATTATCTCTTTTATTTGGTTTTCACCATAGTTGTTAAATAATCCAGATTTTTCAGTTAAGCAATGTGCTTCATCTACTATCAAAACATCAAAGATATCTTTATCTATTTCTGTATATGCTCCGGATGTTTTAAATAAATTATCTATACTTGTTTTGTTCATAGTTCCTTTTAACATATATGAATATATAACTCTAGGTGCTGTGTTCCTAGAAACATATTGACATATTTTACCTTTGTTAGTGTTTTTTGCAAGTATATTAATCGCTAAAACTGATTTTCCTGTCCCCGGTCCACCTTCAACTAGAATTACTTGCTTTTTTCCTTTTTTAGCTAAGATACTAATATTTTCAAATACAACTTTTTGTTCATCTAGAAGTGTAAAACTATCATTATTCTCTAAAAGAGAATTAACATTATCTTGGACTGTTTTCGATTTCCTTAATAATTGTTTGATTGTCATCATAAACAATCTTTTTATTTATAAAATCAACCAAATTATCAGTTTCTTCTTTTGTAAAAATTTCAACACCATCCAATATTTTTTTATACTTTTGGGAAAACAATATATCATTTTCTCTTTTTAAATAGTTATGCATAACTACACATGGAAACAAATTTATATTATTACATTGGATATTTTTATTAAAATCGGCTAATAATTCTCTATAAGACCAAACTTGATAAGCGGGGTGTACGACTCTTCGTATTCCATTACCAACAAACGTTTCCACTAAATAATCACTATCTTCAACATCGTTAATATTACTCCATTGTTTCAATTCAAATAAAATCACATTTTTATTTTCCTCTTTATCGTAACCAAGTAACATAAAATCAATTCTTTTATCAGTCATAGGTAAATTATATTCAATAACGACAGAACAATCTTGTGATGATATAGTTCTTTTCAACACATTCGACATATATTCTAATGAATTTATCCATGAATTCTTTTCAGAGTCAGAAGAAAATCTATAAAGATTAGTCTTCATAGATTGATTTAATAATTCTGATATCTTTCCCTCATCA
>CAYYOP010000103.1:1528-2225 GCA_964473435.1 uncultured Muribaculaceae bacterium
ATATAATACCATACTATTACCTCCTTACTAGCATTTTTCCTTTATCAATACAGTTATAAGTTAAATATTCTCCGCTTATAAAGGATTGTTCATTAAACTTAACAAATGTCTCTTTATTTAGTTCATCTGACCATTCATTGTTTGTATAACCAGCTATTTTTTGATATGTTCCTATACTTTTTAAATATTTTAAAAACATTTCATAAGAATTAAATTTCATCATAAATTGATTTCGATTAGCTGTTAGTGGGAATAAGTCAGCATTTTCTACTATTTTATCGAGACTTTTCACAGAAAATCTTCCTATACTATTATCATCTTCAAATATTTCTGACAAATATCCTTTTCCAGGAACAGAAAATATAATTTGTCCATTTCTATTCAACAATTCTCTAGCTTTCTCTAATGCAAGTTGTGGATTTTGAAGATGATGTAAAACATAACTAAATATTATCATATCAAATTTATTTTTAAAGTCATAATTCATAAAATCAGCATTTATAAAATCCACTTCGTTATTGCTAGTAAAGTTTTTATTCTTAGCTACCATAACCATATCTGAACAAATGATAAATGCGACTATTTCTATAGAAGATAAAAACTTTTACAAACATCAAGGATTTGATTTCTTAAGAATAATTAAAGCTATGTTTGTTAATATAACTAGTGGACAAACATTACAAGGAGCTTCAACAAT
>CAYYOP010000104.1:0-2174 GCA_964473435.1 uncultured Muribaculaceae bacterium
AGCACAATTAGAACCTAATCAATTAAAAAATGTATTGTTTCCATTAGGAGAAATAACTAAACCAGAAGTTAGAGAAATAGCTGATAAATTAAATTTAATAACAGCAACTAAAAAAGATTCTACTGGTATTTGTTTCATAGGTGAACGTAATTATCAAAAATTTATAGCTAATTATTTAAAACCAAACCCAGGAGAAATTATTAATATTGCTAATAATGAAGTCGTTGGACAACATACTGGTTTAATGAATTATACTATTGGTCAAAGAAGAAATGTTGGAATTAGTGGCCATTCTGAAAAGCACTATGTGGTTGGAAAAGATGTTAAAAATAACATTCTTTATGTTGGATTTGGTGATGATAATAAATATCTTTATAGTGATGCTTGTATTATTGATTCTGTTAATTTTATAAGTCCGACTAAACCTACATTCTGTACTGCTAAATTTAGATACAGAGGACCAGATGTAGAAGTAATACTTGAATACCTAGATAATGGTGAAATATTAGTTAAATACCCATCAAAATTTAAAGCAGTTACTCCTGGACAAGCTTGTGTATTGTACTTAGGAGAACAATGTTTAGGATCGGGAATTATAAAAGATATTTACTTAGATAATCAAAAATTAGAATATTTATAATATTCTTTTTTTTATTGTATAAAATATATTATATTAAAAAAATTTCAGGAGATTATTATGACTAAAAAAAATTTAAATAAAAATATATTTATATCAACTATTTTATTATTTGGAATTGGATCTTTATTACATTTTGCATACGATATATTTAACAAATTTTTTATAATTGGTTTATTTGTTCCAGTTAATGAAAGTATCTTCGAACATTTAAAGTTAGCGTTATTTCCAATATTGGCATGGTGGATAGTATTTTATTTGTTAAAAAAAAATAAAGATGTTTTAGATAGAAACAAATGGTTTACTGGCTGTTTAGTATCGATGATTATTTCTATAATAGTTATAGTATCGATATATTATTTTGTTAGATATGGAATGGCAAAAGAGTCAATAGTAATAGATATAATAACTTTATATATTGCCTTATTAATTGGACAATTTACTGGATATCATACTTATAAATATATTTCGAAATCTAATTTTTTTATTTCTATTATTGTAATTGTTAGCATAGTTATAATTTTTATAACTTTAACTTTATATCCTTTTAAAGTACCAATTTTTAAAGATAATCTAACTAATACATATGGTATATTTGAAAATAAATAATATAACAGCATAATGTTTCTTTTATAAAAACTAGCATATCTCTTGACAAGTAAGTGTTAAGTGGGATAAAATGTATATGTAAAGAGAGTAGAGGAGACGTAAAAATGGAAAAATTAAACAACTTACTACAAGAATTAGGAATATCAAAAGTAAGATTAGCTAAATACTTAGGAGTATCTAGACAAATGGTCTATAACTATTTAGAATTACCAAGTATAAGTAAATGGCCTAAAGATAAGAAAATATCTTTATATAAATTATTAGATATAGATGATGGTGACGATGATACTTTAGAAAATATTAAAGTTAATACTGAATATTTATTAGCAGTAGGAGATCGTTTAGATAAAGGTTTAAAAGATAATGTTCAAGGAGAATATTTAGATTTAAAAGGACTTAAAAAAGAAGAACAACAATTAGTAGGGGATATAACCTATTTAATTAAAGATAAATTAGTAGATACACCAGAGCATGAAGAAAATTATTATGCCCTACTATATATTTATCATTTATTACAATCAATAGATAATGTACCTGAAATAAAATACTTATTAGCATATATGTCTAAAGCAACAGGATTTATTAAAACAAATGAGTTTAAATTTAATGAAGATAAACAGTTTATGTTTGAAGGTATAATCCACTCTGCTTTTACGCTTTATAATAGTGGAGGAGCTAGTAAGAATAAAGTAATTGAATCACATAAGAGATTTGTTCAAGAAATCGAAGCACGTACTGAAGAAAGATTATCTAGAACTCAACAATTAAATACAGTTAAGATCCAAGCATTACGAGAACTTGGATATACAGATATCAACTCAACTAACGCTGCAGAAGTTTTTGAGAAGATAGCTGAGATTCAATCAAGAAGAGCATAGTTTATAACAGTTCTAACAGACAACTATAAGGAAGAAATAACTTAATATGC
>CAYYOP010000105.1:0-2109 GCA_964473435.1 uncultured Muribaculaceae bacterium
ACAATTTTCTTATTAATTCAGAATTTTCAATAATTTGATTTTCAATTTCTCGATTAATTTCTTGTTCTTCATCTGTTAAGAAAATATAACGATCACCATTTTTTTGAATTAACATTTGACTTGTCAATATTTTTAATGCTTCTTCAACTTTTTTTCTTAGTAGTCTTCGATCATCGTTAATATTAGAAACCATTAGCGTTGTTATATTTTCAATATTGGACTCAACTTCATCAACATACTTAATCATAAATAAAGTTTTTAACACATTTACATTAAAACAGTCTTCTACACCATTTGGGTTAATAAAACTATTTTCTAAGGCTTTAGAAATAACTACGGAGTGGCTATGGTCTAAGAATTTATTTAAGGCATCATAAAATGTGCTAAATGGAACAATGGCACCTTCACTCTTGTCCATTATTGTTTCTGCACTCTCTTTAAATAAGGCCAACATTGATCTTTCGCCTTCTGATAAGTGTTTTCCACTAGCTCCATGCTTTCTGATTGATGTTAAAACTTTAGCTAAGATATCAAATTGATACGGGACAAATGGATAGACATTGGCAAATGTTTCTTTATTTTCATAAAGTTTCTTCTCAACACTGTCTGTAAAGATTAATAGGTTTTTAATCAGTGTTTGGTTATTTTCATAAACAATTTTTAGAGTTTCTTGTGCAACATCTGTTTTTTCCAAAATTCTTAATTTAATAACTTCATCGACATTTGCAGAAGTTAAACTAATTCTTGTGTTAAAGCGACCTTGAATTTTTGAAAAGTCATTACCTTTTACTTGAGTTATAGAGTCAATGTCCTGTTGTGAAGTTACGATCACCCAAGCCTTGCCTCTAGATTTTGTTCCTAACTCTTCAGTTATTGTCTGCAAATTCAACATTAAGTCAGTATCATTTCCGATATATTGGCCAATCTCATCTACTAAGAAAATTAAGTGGTGGTCATCTTCTTTTGTGTTTAAGTAATCATTAACCATTTTTGCAAATCTCTCAATACTTAACTCATAAGCTGATACAGTACTTCTTGACCAATCTTCTGCGGTCTGTGAACTCATAAAGTCCATAGCCACTAAGGTGTCAACAACCTTACCCTTCATAAATCCAAATTGATGTCTAGACTCTAACCATTTTTTATTTGTTATTTCAAAGTATTTTTCTTGAAATATTTCATATTTATTTTCACTATCTAAATACCGCTCTAAGTCAGCAACATGTGGATTAGGACTATATCCTAACTTTTCATTAAATACTTTAAGAAAGACATTTAATATTGAATCTTTATCTTTTATTCCAGATGTATCACTTTTAGAGTCGATGTTAAATAAAATAACATCCGTAGGTACCGCTGCAGCCGACTTCATATTTGCTATAACCATTGGATCTTTGATTTTCTCATCATCTAAAAAATAGTCTAAAGCTGTTTTATTATCTACAACGCTGTTTTCTAATAGATATGATAATATCTTTAAAAAGTGAGATTTACCACTACCAAAGAAGCCGGCAATCCAAACTCCCATATTATCAGTTGATGAATCTATACCCTTTTTATAGGCTGCAAAAAAATCTCTAAAGTGCTTTTGAAGCTCCCTTGTAACTACATACTCCTCTAGCTCTTGTTTTCTTAAAAACTCACTATCTTGTCCAACTTTTACAACACCTTTAATATCTCTCGAGATATCCTTTGTAAACATTTCTTTAATTAACATAATAACCCCTCCTTATTATTTTTATACAAGCGGAAACGCTCGGTAATAATTATCATCTTTAAATTCTGAAAATAATCTTAATTCTAAACCGTCATATGTTCCTGGATAAAAAAGTGCGACTGGAACTCTGTCAAATAATTGATGTAATTTATTCAAAATCTCATGGGATCTTACAAATGGAAAGATTTTCCCCACTCCGGTTACAAAGACAACAGCTTTTTCTGGTGTATGCGCTTCAATATACTTATTGAAATAATCTACATCACTATTCATATTTAGTAGGTCTACGACATTAGATATTAGATATTGAATCCCGTGCTCTTCTTCCATCTCATAACACATATCAAGAAGTCCTTCTGAAACTATAAAATCTAACATCAAATCATATAAGT
>CAYYOP010000106.1:0-2045 GCA_964473435.1 uncultured Muribaculaceae bacterium
AGGAACAATAATATTTGTTCCTAAAGTAAAGATTGCTAGACAAGCAAGGGTAAATAATATTCTTTTACGTAAATCTTTATTTACAGGACTGAATAATCCTTTTAGATTTGCGAACATTTAAATCACCTCTGCAGTTCCGCCAGCGCTTTCAATTTTTGTAACGGCTTTAGATGAAAATCTATGAGCCTTAATTGTTATTTTTTTTGTTAATTCTCCATTACCTAAAACTTTTATACCTGCTAATTGTTTTTTGATAATTCCAGTTTCTTTTAGTAGTTCTGGAGTTATTACATCACCATCATTAAATCTATTTAAATCATCTAAATTGATTACTGCGTATTCAATTTTAAAGCGATTGTTATTAAATCCTCTTTTTGGTAAACGACGGAACAATGCACTTTGTCCACCTTGGAACCATGCTGGAATACTTGAACCACTACGAGATTTTTGACCTTTTTGTCCACGACCTGAAGTTTTTCCTGTTCCAGATCCTGGTCCACGACCAACTCTCTTTATAGCTTTTGTTTCCGGCAACGAGTCAAGTTCATGTAACTTCATACTATAACTCCTCCTTAGTTTTACCACGTAGTTCTGCAATATGTTCAGCAGTACGTTGTGATGTTAAAGCTTCTAATGTTGCTTTAGCAACGTTAACTTTGGTATTTGATCCTAAAGATTTAGAAACGATATCTTTGATTCCTGCTAATTCTACTACAGCACGAACTGCACCACCGGCAATTAGTCCTGTACCTTCTTTAGCTGGTTTAATCATTACTTCAGCACGTCCTACAACTCCAACAGCTTCATGTGGGATTGTACGTCCATCTACTAATGGAATTTTTACTAAATTTTTATTAGCTGCTTGAATTCCTTTTTTAATAGCTTCTGGAACTTCATTAGCTTTACCAGTACCGATACCAACTAATCCTTTTCCATCTCCAACTACCATTGTAGCCGAGAATCTAAAATTACGTCCACCTTTGGTAACTTTAGTAACACGAGAAATGGAAATTACTTTTTCTTCTAAAAGTTTTTTCTTAGGTTCAAATTTTTTCTTAAATTCTTTTCTACCACTCGTGCGAGCTGGTTTTCTAATTTCTTTTGTTTGATTTTCCATATTTCCTCCTACTAAAAGTCTAATCCGTTTTCACGAGCTGCATCAGCAAGTGCTGCTACACGTCCATGATATAGGTATCCGCCTCGATCAAATACGACTTTCTCTATTTTTAATTTAGTGGCTTTTTTTGCTATGTCAGTACCTACTAATTTAGCACCTTCTACATTACCACCATTTTTGATTTTTAATTCAACACTCGAAGAGCTAACTAATGTAGTTCCGGTTTCATCATCAATAATTTGAGCAAATATTTCTGTGTTAGATCTGAAAACATTTAATCTTGGAATTTCTTTAGTTCCAGAAATAGTTTTACGTACTCTAGCATGTCTTCTCTTACGAGCTACATTTGCTGATTCTTTTTTTATCATAATTTCAATCCTCCCTATTTAGCAGCTTTCTTACCTTCTTTACGTCTAACAAATTCGCCTTTGTAACGAATACCTTTACCTTTATAAGGTTCTGGTTTTCTTATCTTACGAATATTAGCCGCAAATTCAGCAACTTTTTGTTTATCAATTCCTGAAATTGATAATTCTGTATTTGAAGTACTTTCAATAGTTAAGTCAGATGGCGCTTCTACAATAACTGGATTTGAATAACCAGCGTTAACTGTTATTTTTTGTCCAGATACTGCAAAACGATATCCAACACCTACTGTTTCAAGTTCTTTTTTGTAACCTTCACTTACACCAACTAACATATTATTAATTAATGCATTAGTAGTTCCATGAATTGCTCTAGCAAATTTTGTTTCTGCTATTCTTGAGCAAGTTATTTCATTCTCGTTAATTTCTATTTTAATTAACTTATCAAATGTTTCTTTTAATTCTCCTTTAGGTCCTTTAACTGTTAGAGTGTTATCATCTAACGTTACAGTTACTCCCGCTGGAATTGTTAATTTTCTATTTCCTATACGACTCATAACCTT
>CAYYOP010000107.1:0-2025 GCA_964473435.1 uncultured Muribaculaceae bacterium
GAAAATAAGTCCCCTTCCTTCTTTGTAATGTTACTATTCTAAATTTAATTTCTTTGTTAAAAGATAGTTTGTGGAGAAAAAGAATATTACTCCAAATAAAGTAGTTAAAACTAATGAGAAAATAAATGAATTATTTATAAATGATATCATATCTATAGCAAATGAAGAAGAGTCATTTAACGTCTCAAAGTTATTGGTATTTATTCCATACATAAACATAAAAATGGTGAAAATAAACTGTATGAAAAAGTTAATCACAAAGTATGCTACAATAGAACCTAAAACTCTATATTTGTTAGATAGATGTCCTATTGAAATTGAAACATAGAACATTAAAGTACCTGTAATTTGACCGATAAAGATAAGGATAATAGAAAGAATAATAGATACAGTTAATTTGCTTCCCATTATTCTATAACCCTCACGGAATACTTGTGTTAGTTCTACTAAAAAGTCACTTAAATATCCAGTTCCAGCAAGTAAAATTCCAATGGAAAGTATAACCATTATAATACTTAGAAAAAACCAGAATAAAGAAATAATAAGCTTACTAGTAATATGTTGATAGGTTTTTACTGGTAAAGTAAACATCAAATAACCTTCATCACCTAATAAGTTCTTATAAAATCTTAATATAGTAATAATAAATGCAACTACGAAAACAGCAAATATAATAAGGATATACGCTGTAAGAAAAAGACCATGGAAGATTCCTAAAAAGCCAGAATCATTTATATTAAGTTCAAAGAAAATCTTATTAAATATGGTAATACCTATTAAAGCAACATAAAGTGGAAAGAAAAATCTGATAGTTGCTTTTAATTCATGTTTTAAAAGTTTTCCTAACATTTGAATACCTCCCTAAATAATGAGTCTATAGACATACCTTCTTGGGAACGGATGTCATCTACTGAGGATGTCTTTACTATTTTACCATTTTGGATAAAAACAATGTCATCTAGAATTTTTTCGATATCTGATATTAAATGAGTGGAAATTAAAATAGTACCGTTTTCATTATAATTACTTAATATGGTATTTAGTATATAATCTCTTGCAGCCGGATCAACGCCTCCAATAGGTTCATCTAAAATAAAAAGTTCTGCTTCTCTGCTCATAACTAATATTAATTGAACTTTTTCCTTTGTTCCTTTAGACATGGTTTTTAATCGATCATTTGGATTGATATTTAGCCTTTTAAGCATTTCATAAGCTTTATTTTTGTCAAAGTTACCATAGAAATCTCCAAAGAAATCAATAATATCACAAACTTTCATCCAGCTATTTAAGTAAGTTCTTTCAGGTAAGTAGGAGATGATTTCTTTCGTTTGAGTACCAACCTTCATACCGTTAATAAGTATTTCACCATTTGTAGGAGAAAGAAGTCCATTTGCCATCTTAATTAAAGTTGTTTTTCCACTTCCATTAGGTCCTAATAAACCAATAATTCTTCCTTTTTCTAGACTCAAATCAATATTTGAGATTGCTTCTATATTACCGAATTTTTTTGTAAGATTCCTACATTCTAATATTGGATTCATGAATTCATCTCCTTTGATAGATTTTGTATTAAGTCAATAGTTTCTGGGATACTAAATCCTAGCTGTTTCATTTTTTCAAAAAAAGTTGTTATTTCTTCTTTTGCAAGGGTTGTTTTTAGGGTTTCGATCATTTTAGTATCCTCCGTTATAAATCTGCCGGCAGTTCTTTGTGTATAAACTAACCCACTTCGTTCTAATTCTGCTAATGCCTTTTGCATAGTGTTAGGATTAACAGAGGCTTCTTCTGCTAAATCTCTAACAGATGGAAGCTTTTCTCCAGGTTTGTATTTACCCGAAATAATACTTAACTCTATATGCTCAAGTAATTGCAAATAAATGGGACGGTCAGGTTTTAAATTCCATATCATAGTAATCCTCCTTCTTGAATTAATGTACTAATCACTTAATACAATAATACATACAAAAAAAGAATCTGTCAAGTTTTTTTAAAAATTTTATATACCATTTTTCTAACTTTTATGCG
>CAYYOP010000108.1:0-1956 GCA_964473435.1 uncultured Muribaculaceae bacterium
ATTATATTACAAAAGTGAGAAAAATGCAACAAAAACTTCGTTACATTTAAGTTGTTTAACCACAGTTAAATCAATAGTCTTATTGAAATATAATTTATTTGTACATTTAGACCAAAAGTAGTTGGTTCAGCTCAACTATTTACCACATAATAAAGGAAGACCCTTGCTCTTCTTCCTTCATCTATATAAACACTATCTAGTGTATGGTATATTCTATGGTAAATATAGTTTTTTAGTATAATTATTACGCCTAAAGATATAACATATTGTACCTTTTTCTTTCGTATCATAATATTTTATATTCAATTTGTTTAAAGTTTCAATTGTTTCTGAACTAGGATGATTGAATCTATTATTTCTTCCACTAGATATAATTGCTTCTTTTGCTCCAATGTTTTTTAAAAATAAATAGTCACTACTAGTTTTAGATCCGTGATGTCCTAGTTTAATAATATCTATTTTTATAGGATTATCCTTTAAAAATAATAATTCTTTTTCTTTTGTAGTATCTCCCATAAATAGTATTTTATTATTATTTATTGTTAATAAAGAAATGATACTACTTGAATTTTCATCTTTTCCTATATAATTATTATAAATTTTAAAGTTTAATTTACTTTGATATTTGTTAACTACATTTTTATTTAAATTTATTATTTGTTGTTCTAAGTCATTTATTTCATTTTGGTTTATCATTATATTTTTTACTTTAATATTTTTAATGATACTAGGTGCTTCTTTTATATGATCCATATCTCCATGTGGTGATTGTCAAAAAGTAAGTCGAATGAAAATTGTTTTTTTGCAAGAAAAAGATGCTTATTTAAGCACCTAATGTTTATTAAATATTAATTTTTTCTTGAGTTTTTATATAATTATAAAATTCGTCACAAGTTATATGATATTTTGGCTTGTTATATTTATATATATAAGTTTCATAATTTAAACTTGAATCTATCTCATTTTTTCTACTATCAATGAATTTAATCTTTACGTCGTTTAAAAGTGTTTCTATATTATTATATTCATGAATTCCTTTCATATCATACCAAGAATGTTCAAACCAATAATATTTATCATCCAATCGAAAAGTAAGAAAAGTATGTGATGGTAAATTTTCATTATCATCAATATAAATAAAAAATGTATCACAATCTATATTAGCATCATTAAATAGTTTTCTTTCAAGTTCAACCTGATCCCAACAAACTCCACATCTACTTGATAATAATTCTTCTGGACTTAATAAGAAATAAAATTTATAAAAATCTTTATCCCAACTTTCACTATTAATTAAGTTGTTCCCATTTTTATCTTTAAAACCATATTCTATACTGTTTAGTTTATCCATTATTTTTAAAATTTTATTCATACGACTCACATCCTATATACATTATATCGCACTAATTCATATTCTCTAGCAATAATCCTATCATCAGAACAATATTTTATAACATACTCATTATCCTGCCTGCAAATAATGATACCAACTGTATCTTTTTCTTCTATAGTTTTAATATTTTTATCAATATAATTCATATATGTCATAATTTGACCAGTATGTTCTTTTTTTAATTCTGTTACTTTTAATTAACAACTACATAACATTTATATTTAATATTATAAAGTAATAAATCAATATAGTTATATTTATAATCCAATTTAATAGGATATTCACTTTTGATAAATGTAAATCCAACTCCTAATTCATCTAGAAAGTTTTCAATATCTTCTAAGATTAATTTTTGTAATATTTTTTCTGAGAATATATCATACCTATTGCTATTTTTAATCACAATTGGATTTTTTACGAAGTCAACTACATTAGACACCTCTTGATTTGTTATTTTATTTCTTGTATCTACCGGTAATCTTTCATATTCTTTAGATTTAATTTTTTCTCTTAACTGCCTAATTGATAGATTATTTAACTCAGTTATTTTAACATAATACTGA
>CAYYOP010000109.1:0-1904 GCA_964473435.1 uncultured Muribaculaceae bacterium
CAATATCTGTTAAGATAGAATACTTTTTACCTTTAGTAATAAGTCCCATAGCTATTCCTGCTACTGGTGCTTTGATTGGTACACCAGCAGCCATTAAACTTAAACAGCCTGCACAAATACTAGCTTGTGATGATGAACCATTACTTTCTAAAATCTCACTTACAACTCTAATAGTGTATGGAAATTCTTCTTCGCTAGGAATAACTTGTAATAAAGCTTTTTCTCCTAATGCTCCGTGACCTACTTCTCTTCTACTTGGTGCTCCGTATCTTCCAGTTTCACCTACAGAAAATTGTGGGAAATTATAGTGCAGCATAAATCTTTTTGTGTCTTCAATACCTAAACCATCTAAGATTTGATGTTCACCTATCGCACCTAATGTAGTTGTAGATAATGCTTGAGTTTGACCTCTTGTAAATAAAGCTGAACCATGAGTTCTAGGTAAGAAGTCAATAGATGCATATAAATTTCTTATTTCATCTAATTTTCTTCCATCAGGTCTAACTTTTTTATTAGTTATTAAATCTCTTATAACTGTTGATTCAACGTTATTAACTATTGTTTTAACATTTTTAGGTATCGTTTCATCTTCAGGATATAATTCTACAAAATGTTCGATAGTTTCTTCTTTCACTTTATCAATAGCAGCATATGATTCTAATTTATTTTTAATTTGAACTGCTTCTAACATATTCTTTTCAGAAAATTTAGTTACTTCTTTTTCTAATTCTTTAGGAAGTTCTGCTAATTCTACTTCTTGTTTTTCTACTCCAACAATACTAATTATTTCTTCTTGGAATTCACATAATTCTTTTATATATTTATGTCCGAATAATAAAGCATCTAGCATATCTGCTTCACTTACTTCTTTAGCTCCGGCTTCAATCATACAAATATCTGTTTTAGTTCCTGCTACTGTTACAGACATTTCACTTTGTTCAAGTTGCTCTCCAGTTGGATTAATAATATATTCTTTACCAATCTTTCCAACTACTACTCCAGCAACTGGACCATCAAAAGGTATTTTTGATACTCCTAACGCTAAAGATGAACCAAATAAAGCTGTCATTTCTGGAGTATTATCTGGATCTACAGAAAGAACAGTATTAATTACCTGAACTTCATTACGAAAGTTCTCAGCAAACATTGGTCTAATTGGTCTATCAATTAAACGAGCAGTAAGCGTAGCATTATCACTTGGTCTTCCTTCTCTTTTAATAAATCCACCTGGTATCTTACCAGCTGAATATAATTTTTCATTATAAAGTACTGTTAAAGGAAAAAAGTCTACTGGTGAAATATTATCACTCATTACTGCAGCAGTTAATACAACAGTATCTTCATATCTTACAATAACCGCTCCATCAGCTTGTTTTGCAACTTCTCCTACTTCTACTGTTAGATTTCTTCCTAAAAAATTAAAGTTAAATTCTTTTTTTACCATTTCTTCACTTCTTCCTATAGATAAAAAGACACTAAAAAGATTAGTGCCTATTTTCTTAAATTCAATTTTTTAATTACTTCACGATAACTTACAACATTATTTTTCATTAAATAATCAAGTAAACTACGTCTTTTACCAACTTTCATTAAAAGTCCACGTTTACTATGAAAATCATGAATATGTACTTTTAAGTGTTCGGTTAATTCGTTAATTTCTTCGGTTAGTATTGCAATTTGTACTTCTGTAGCACCACTATCTTTAGTGCCTTTTCCAAATTCTTTTACTAACTCAGCTTTTCTAGTTTTTGTTATAGCCATTCCAAAACTTCCTTCCTAAATATATTATCAGTTATATCCTAGTAAAAATTCGAAGGATGAATTAAAACCAAGGTAAAACTTCTTATTAATTATATTACAAAAGTGAGAAAAATGCAACAAAAACTTCGTTACATTTAAGTTGT
>CAYYOP010000110.1:0-1715 GCA_964473435.1 uncultured Muribaculaceae bacterium
AAAGTAATGGCATCATTAGTGTTAAAGGCAATGGAGAAGAAAATGTAACTAATAATCCTAATTATACTTATACTTGGGACAGAATCGGAATAGATGGTATTGAATATTTAAAAAGTTTACCAGCATCACACGACTTATTAATAAGTGGTAAGTTAGTAAGATTACTTCATGCTTCACCTATAAGTTTTGTTCATACTTATAATCCTATTACTAATAATAAAGGAAGTTTTTATGAACAATATTCAATTACTGATCCAAGATTACTTTTTGAGAATACTGAATTTATTGGTAAAGTTCATACTGATAGAGTACCAGATGTTGTTGCTTATGGTCATGTTCATTATCCTGGAATATATGATTTAGATGGAAAAATGATAATTAATCCAGGTAGTGTAGGAGAACCTATTAAAATAATTAAAGAGAATGATGACAAATTTGATAAATATTATAGTGATGAAGTAACTTATTTATTAATAGATGGAGTATTAAACTCTAATAAACTTGATGATTTTAATGTAGAAATAGTAAAACTTCCATATTTAGAATTATTAAAACAAGTAAGAACTAAAGTATATTTATCCGGAATGCCTACAACAGATACAATGTTAAATAAAATCGATGAAGGTTTAGAGAGAAATAAAAAAGCAGGGAGATAATTTATGGATATTAAATATCAAAAAGTCAAAAAAATATTAAAGACTCATAATCAAGAATCATTATTACAATATTACGATCAACTAACAATAGAAAATAAAAACAATTTACTAGATCAAATATTAAATATTGATTTTGAGTTTTTAAATAAATTATATATAAATTCTTTTAACGACGAAGAAATAAACAAAGATATGATTTCTAATATGCCTTATATTGATATAAATGATATTAATTCAATTGAAAATAATAAATATAATGAACTAGGATTAAGTTCAATAAAAAATAATGAGTATGCAGTTGTTATAATGGCTGGAGGAAGTGGTTCTAGATTAGGACATAATGGTCCTAAAGGGACATACGCATTAAGTTTAGGAAATGAAGAAAAAACATTTTTCGAAATATTTATAGAACAATTAATTAGCTTTCAAAAAAAGAGTAATATATATATAAATTTATACTTAATGACGGGTAAAGATAATCATTTAGAAACTATCGAATATTTTAATGAAAATAACTATTTGAATTATCCTAAAAATAAAATTCATTTCTTCATTCAAGATGAATTACCTATATTAGATAAAGAAGGAAATTGTATGTTATCTGAAAAACATACAATACTAACCGGTCCTAATGGCAATGGCGATATATTTTCTTCTTTAAAAAAAAGTGGTCAATTGGAAAAAATGAAAAAGAACGGGATAAAATGGGTTTTTATTTGTGGTATAGATAATATATTAACCAAATTAATAGATCCATTATTATTAGGGGTAACTATTTTTAATAATTATAAATTAGCTTCAAAAACAATCTTTAAAAAAGAAGCTAATTCTAAAGATGGAGTTTTTGCTTTAAAAAATAATAAACCATATATTTTAAATTATTGGGATATTGATGAAGAAATGTCAAATCTAAAGGAGCATAATAAATATTTATATAGAGATATTAATATTGCTAATCATTTAATAAGCATGGACTTAATGTTAGAATATGCTAATAGTGAACTTCCATACCATCGAGCTTTTAAAAAATCAAGTTATATTGATAGTCAAGGTAATAAA
>CAYYOP010000111.1:0-1626 GCA_964473435.1 uncultured Muribaculaceae bacterium
GCACTAAAACAGTAGTTCTTAAAGATGCAGGAGCAGCTAAAATCGGAGTAATCAAAGTAATAAGAGAAATTACTGGATTAGGTTTAGTAGATGCTAAAGCAGTTGCTGATAGCGGTGGTAACGTTAAAGAAAACGTTTCTAAAGATGAAGCAAATGAAATTAAAGCTAAACTTGAAGAAGCTGGCGCAACAGTAGAATTAGTATAATTCAATTACCCGTTTAAAACGGGTTTTTTATTGCAAAAGAATTAAAGTTTATATATAATATATAAAGAAGGTGTTTTTATGAAATTAAATAATAATGGTTGGGGATATCGTATGATGATATTTTTAATGACAATTTTATCATTATTTTTACTATTAGCAGTATATTTTATTTATCGATTTTATGAAAATTTCGAAAAATATGAAAATCAATATAATATTGTGGAGGTAATTTAATATGAAAAAAATCTTAATAGTATGGTCAATCGTAGCAATTATTCTAATTACTGGATTAACATTTATAGGCATTAATTTAAAAAATAAAAATAGAGATTACTATGCTTTAGAAAACAAAATACAAGAAGCAGCAAAAAAATATTATTCTCAATACCCTAATGAGTTACCTGCTAGTGAATCTTCTATAACTGCAGAGCAACTTTATAATAGTGATTTTTTAAATAACCTTAATAATAAGAGTGAGAAATGTAATGGTTATGTGACTATAAAAAGAAAGTATGTAGGACATGATTATACTCCGTTTATAAAATGTTCGAATTATCAAACTAAAAAATATGAAATAAAAAAAGAAGGAGACAGCATATAAAAAAAATATTAGTACTTATAGTATTTCTTTTATTATTAACAGGATGTACACAAAAAGAAGAAATAAATGAATTTCAAGAAATGTATGATGTAAAAACATCAATTGTAAACAAAATGTCATATCAAGACTTTTTAGAATTTATCGAAGATAAAACTGGAGTGTTTTTTATTGGTGATGATAGTGAAGAAGCAAAGGCATTAGCAGATATATTTTGTGAAACATTATGTGAATGTGATGTTGATAAAGCTCACTTTGTAAAAAAATCTGAAATAACAGATGATATATTATTAAAATAATGTAACAAAACTTATACTTAACAACAATGCAACTAAGATGAAATAATGCGTTGACATAGAAAGATAATAATATTAATTTAATACTAGGTGACAATAATTATGCAAAAAAAACAACAGGTATTATTGTTCATTACTTTAATAATAATACTTTTAACTTCTATATTAACATCATTTGCTTATTTTAGTGGGATTATAACTGGTGAAGAGGTATCAACTTCAATAACTGTAACTGGTGGTTCAATGAATATTGTCTATAATGGCGCCGAAGATATAATCGCTAATGCAATAGTACCCGATAATAAACCTTTTGCGATTAAATAAATCTACAAGATATCTAGAAAAGAGATTAAAAGAAATATGTGGTTATAGGAAAGAAGAATTATGTTTTATGAATTTTGAAGAAAAAATCAAAGACGCAATTGAAAGAGAAAAACAATATGCCGAAGATTTAGACTCATTAAAAAGTAATTTAGGATCGAACGTGGGAATACTGATTCAAAATATGCTAGATCAAGGAAAAAAA
>CAYYOP010000112.1:0-1615 GCA_964473435.1 uncultured Muribaculaceae bacterium
AGTGCTGCTGATTATTATTTAAGCAGCAATAATAGTTTGATAACAGAATTAAATACTAATAAAGGTTTTATAATAATCTCTATAAAACAATTAAAAGATTTTGGATTATTAGATGTGGATTTAATAAATCCAGAAACTAAAGAAGTTGTTTCAAACGATGAGTTAGTGATGGTTTCTCTAGATGAGAACGGATTACATAAATTTACTTATCCAGCTGAAAAAATAGAAGAACATCTTCAAACAGTAACTAAGTCTATAAATTATGGAGAAGAATTTAATTGTTATTCAGAACTGGACACTATTAATTTAGGTTTAATAGATAAAGCGGGCAATTTAGTAACTAATTATTTTAAAGATAATCCTAATTATATAAATTGTAATTTAGATAAACTTGATACTACAAAATTAGGTAATCATGTTGTAACATATAGTTATACCACAACAGAAGGCGTTAAAAAAGAAGCAAAGAGAAACTTTGTAGTAATAGACCATATAAATCCAACAATAACAAATGTTGATTATAGTCCTAAGGGATGGACTAATGGTAATGTAAAAATATCTGCTAATATAAGTGATAATGAGAGTGGAATATCTTCTTATGCAATAAATTTAAATAGTTGTTCTAACTTTAAAACAACAACTGTTAATTCGGTAAGTGGAGAAGTATCACAAAATGGAGAATATTCAGTATGTGCAAAAGATAAAGCAGGAAATATAACTGAAAGTAAACTAAATATAAATACTATTGATAAAATTAAACCAACTGTAACTGTAAGTAAAAGTACTAATGATTATGTAACATCACTTACATTAACTGGAAACCTAAAAGACCAAGAAAGTCAACTAGCAGCATATGCAATAAATCAAATAAGTGATGAAACAAAAGTATCATGGACTAATATAACTCCAACAACAACTAGAACAGTAACTCAATCAATAACCATAAACGGAACATACTATGTATGGGCTAAAGATGTTGCTGGAAATATAAATAAAACATCAATACCAATAAATAATGTTGGAATACTAAAAACAGCAACAATTACTACCGATGAATTATCATCAATACGTTATAGTGGATCTTATAATACCGGTTCTGCAATAAAAAATATAGTATCTGTTACTACTGATACAGGAACTGCTTTAAGTTTCTCGTTTTCAGGCTCAACAATATCATATATAGTAGACAATGGTAAAACTTATAGTCAAAGTTATTCAACAACCTGTTCTGCTTCTCCGAGTATAGCATCTAGAAATTCAAATACGACCTATAGTTGTCCATCTGGCTATACAATGAGTGGGTCAGGTTCAAGTACGACTTGTTCAACAACATTTTCTGCTAATTCAACATCAAGAAATTCACACACAACTTATACTTGTCCATCAGGATATACATCAAGTGGGTCAGGTTCAAGTACAAAGTGTACAAAAACAACTACTGCCAGTTCAACATCAAGAACATCATCAACGATTTATACTTGTCCATCAGGATATACATCAAGTGGGTCAGGTTCAAGTACGACTTGTACTAAAAAAACTTCCACATCAGCTACTTCAACATCCGCAAGCACGAGCAAAAGTTGCTCTAGTGGTACTTATGTTGCATCAGTTGATA
>CAYYOP010000113.1:0-1593 GCA_964473435.1 uncultured Muribaculaceae bacterium
TCATCTTTAGAAAAAGAAGAAAAAGAAAAAACTGGTATTTCCAATTTAAAAGTTGGATTTAACAGAGTATTTGGATATTATATTGAAGTATCAAAGGGAAATATAGATAAAGTAAAACCAGAGTTTGGTTGGGAAAGAAAACAGACCTTAACAACTGGAGAGAGATATATTACGCCATTATTAAAAGAAAAAGAAGCGTTAATATTAAATGCTGAAGAACGAATAGTAGAACTAGAATACAATATATTTATTGAAATAAGAGAATTGTTAAAAGAAAATATTATTGAACTAAAATCGACAGCGAAAATAATAGGATATATTGATGCAATTATTTCATTATCAGTAATAAGTGAAAATTATAAATTTATCAGACCAAAATTTAATGATGAACATATTATTGATATTAAAAATGGATTTCATCCTGTAGTTAGTATTGTAGGTACAACAGAATATGTAAAAAATGACTGTATAATGAATAAAGATACAAATACACTTCTAATAACTGGACCAAACATGAGTGGTAAAAGTACATATATGAGACAATTAGCAATAATAATAATATTAGCTCAGATTGGTTCTTATGTTCCAGCAGATGAAGCGAATTTACCAGTCTTTGATCAAATATTTACTAGAATAGGAGCGTCTGATGATCTAGTAAGTGGAGAGTCCACTTTTATGGTTGAGATGTTAGAAGCTAGAAATGCTGTAGTTAATGCAACTAAAAATAGTTTAATCTTATTCGATGAATTAGGTAGAGGAACTGCAACATATGACGGAATGAGTCTTGCAGAAGCTATTCTAGAATATATTAATTTAAATATTAAGTGCAAAACATTATTTAGTACCCATTACCATGAATTGACTAATGTTAGTAAAACTATCCCTAGTATTAAAAACATTCATGTAAGCGCTACAGAAAATAATGGAGAACTTATATTTTTACATAAAATAAAAGATGGCTCAGTAGATAAAAGTTATGGTGTTCACGTAGCAGCTTTAGCTAAAATGCCTAATGAAATCATTACAAGAGCTACAGAAATACTTAATAGTCATGAAAACAACTCTAAAAATAAAAAAACAGAAAAACAATTAACATTTACATTGCCAGTAGTAGACGAAGTAAAAAATAAACTTAAAACCATTGATCCATTATCTATTACTCCTATTGAAGCGTTAACACTTTTAAATGAATTAAAAGAATTATCTAAAAAGTGATAAAAAATATTGACTTTAATAATATTAATATGATAATTTTATTAAAGTCAAAGAAATGATTCGTTGTTTCTCTGGTTGCTGAGTTAAACATGATTCGTTATGTTTAGCTCGTTTTTTTTAAAATAAAATGAAATTATTACATATAAATGTTATAATCTAATTATAAAAACGTATTATTAAATGGAGGTATTATGTCTAAAATAGCAATCATATCTGATATACATGGCAATTATATAGCTTTAGAAGCAATCTTAAAAGACATCGAAAAAAAAGGCGCAACAGAAATATATTGTTTAGGCGATATAGTTCCTAAATTTTCTCAACCTGAATTAGTGCTTGATGCTATTAAAAGTAATGGCATCATTAGTGTTAAAGGCA
>CAYYOP010000114.1:0-1568 GCA_964473435.1 uncultured Muribaculaceae bacterium
AGTCCAGCATCGGGCGCCATTTGTATATTAAACAAACTTATATAGTTTGTTTTTTTATTGAATATTTTTTTAGACAAAGTTTTTCAAATTTTTTATAGTCCTAGCTCTTGCTATTCAAACTAACATTATGATATAATTTATTCTAGGATGGTGCATAAAGATGGCAATGGGGATATCATTATTTAACAATGAAAGTGAAAAAACATATTTTTATAATTTACTAGCAGCGCGTAAATTAAGAAATCAGATAAAAGAACGTGAGTATTTTGAAGAAGAAATAGAAAATGCTTTAAATACTTGTGCTGAAATTTTAAAAGAGTATGGTGCTAGAAGTAATTTTATCGCTGATATTGATGAACTTGAAAGAACTGTGGAAAATAATAGTAAATTATCATCTGCATCTAAAAAAGATATGATAAATATAGAAGAAAAAATAGCATCTTTAACAGTTGAACTGACACGATTTTTAAAAACAATTCCTCGCGAAGCAAGTGAAGAATTAGAATTTTATTCAAAACAAATTGTAGACCGAAGAATACGTAGAGAGACTAGTTTAGCAAATGAGAGTAATGTTATAGAATTATATCCTGAAGCAAACTCAATAGATATGACTAATGTTTTTGAAGCATTAACTAATTTCTTTAAAAATATTAGATCACTTACGGGAGAAGAAGAGTTAGAGATAACTAACCAAGATAATATTAATGAAGTAATTGATTTAGAGACTAACCGTCAAAAAGTAGTTGGAATTAAAAAAGCACCTCGTGCTTTATTAAAGAATGCTAATTTAATTGAGGAAGATTATTCGGAAGAATTATCTAAACCTATTACTAAGACTAATACAGGTTTGTTTGGAATTATAGATGATGTTTTTACAGAAGTAAATACTTCATCAATTACGCCAGAACCAGCACCAATCATTAAAGAAGAATTAAAACCAATTGAGATTATTTCAGAAAAAGAATTAAATTCACCAGTTTCAAAAATAGAAACTGAAGCAATACAGGAAATTGTTCCAGAAAGTAATGTAATACCTTTTGAAAAGGAAGAAGTTACTACAAAAACAAATGAAGAAGAAACATTAAAATTTGAAATGCCACCAAGTTTATCTTTAACAGACTTAGCAAAAGTAATTGGTGAAGATAATTATGATTGGCAAGACGTGTATGACGCTATATACAGAACTAATAAAGAACTATTAGATAAAGTTGTAGCAGAGCGAAATAATGGTAATTTTGAAGGAATAGAAAATGATTCACAATTATTCTCAGGAGAAACTTTAAATATTCCATCACCTACAGAGTTTGTATCACTAAGAGAAGAAATACCATTTACTAAGGCAGCATAGGAGGAAATATGTTTTTTGCAAAAAATGAAATAATAGAATTAGAAGAAATAAACTATTTAGTATTGAATTCGACTATAATAGAGAGTGAAGTTTATTATGAAGTTTGTGAAACTAATGTAGAAGAAAATACTATAGATGATAATAAACTATACATCCAAGCGTTTAAAGAAGCTGGAACCCTATATATAGAAGAAGTAAGAGATGAGGACATTATCTCAGA
>CAYYOP010000115.1:0-1500 GCA_964473435.1 uncultured Muribaculaceae bacterium
CGATCGCTTACACTTGCTCTACCAGCTCTACCAGAGTTGGTAACATTTCTCACGGCTACACTCGTTGCAACCTGTTTTTTGCCTTCAGACATGTGCATATTACCAATATTTACTTTATCGATAGGCACCCCACCTTCAATTAAAGTTAAAACATCCTCTGGATTCTCACAAATAATAAAGATTTTCTGACGATCAGAAGCTTTATGAATGACATTCATCGTCTGTTCTAATGAGAAGTATCTCGTAGCTACACCGTTTGGTGCTGCCATATCCATTAGTTTTTGACGCATTTTGTTTTGTGAAACATTATCATTTGCTACTAAAATAAGATTTGCACCCAATGTTGAGTTCCATTGAGTTGCAACTTGACCATGTAATAGTCGATTATCGATTCGGGTTAATAATATATTTGGCATAGTATTTTTCTCCTTTAATATTAAATTAATTAATTATTTTTGAAATGGAATAACGAGATACTTCTATAACAGCGCCTGATTTAACCTTGATATCTACAGTGTCACCATTGACTGCTGTAATCTGACCTAATATCCCATTACCAAACTCCACTTTTTGACCTTTATCCATCGTTTGGTGCAAATTAGAGAAATGTTCTTTCTGTTTCTTTACACCTCTCATATTAAGTAGATAAAAAATGACAAGAATAATAACCGTTAGAGCTATAAGTGCTAAAGATGAAGTTAATAACGATGTCCAAAAATTGGCACCCATTTACTAAATTCCCCCTTCAAAAGAAGCTTCTTGCACATCTTCTTCATCTAAATCTAGACGAGGATTTGTCACTCCTGCTTTGCCACTTTCTACTAGTTGATCAGCAACTTCTTTCGCATCATCTGTAAATCTTAAAGCTGTTCCTTCTAATAACATGGGTAAGTTAGTGCCGGTCATAACTTCTACGTTCTCAAACTCATCCGCGACTAACATTGCAGTTCTAAAAGGCGTGCCCCCTAATAAATCAGTAAATATTAAAACGCCTTCATTTTCATTTAGTAAACTTACAACTTTTTCTTTTAAAGTTTTTTGGTATTTTTCTAAGTTGGCATTTTCTTCAAAATTAATTGCAGTAACACCATCTTGTTCTCCCGCAATCATATTTAACGATGACATTAAACCTTTCGAAAATTCACCGTGTCCTGTAACTAAATAACCAATCATCTTAATCCTCCTATGTAATGACTTATTTCCTTTGAAAAAGAAATCGTTTTTATAAAAAATTAACGTCATTCACTAAAAATTTTTACTTATGTCTGGTTACTACCAGATATATATAAAATTATAATACAAACGCTTACACATTGTCAAACATTTATTTTGATGTGTATATTTATTGAAATAAACACCTTACTAATTTCAACGTAATATTTAAACAAATTGAGGTGACCCTCAAAAGTTCGAGTGAAAATTCTAACTTATGGGGGTTATTTTTGTGTCAAAAAAATATTCGTATGAATTTAAATTAAAAATTGTACAAGAATATCTAAA